>JBMTSM010000253.1:0-2931 GCA_049448275.1 Burkholderiaceae bacterium | reverse complement strand
GTATGTTGCTGAATGCTGATCAACGCATGGTGCAGGAGGCGGTCCGCGCTTTCGCCCAAGAACGGTTGTGGCCCAACGCGGCTGCTTGGGATAAGTCCCACACCTTCCCCGTCGAGGCGCATCGTGGGCTGGCCGAGCTCGGTTGCTACGGCATCTGCGTGCCGGAGGACTTGGGGGGCGCGGGGATGGATTACGTGAGTTTGGCGGTTGTCTTGGAGGAAATTGCCGCTGGTGACGGCGGCACCAGTACGGTCATTTCGGTGACCAACTGCCCTGTCAACGCCATCTTAATGAAGCATGGCAATGCAGCGCAGCAAGCCGAGTGGCTCACACCCTTGGCGCGCGGCGATATGCTCGGCGCGTTTTGCCTGACTGAGCCCCATGTAGGCAGCGACGCCTCTGGTCTGCGCACCACGGCGGTCCGCGACGGTGATCACTACGTACTCAACGGTGTCAAACAGTTCATCACCAGTGGTAAAAATGGTGACGTGGCTATCGTGATTGCAGTCACCGATAAGGCAGCGGGTAAGCGCGGCATGAGTGCGTTCGTGGTGCCCACAGCGACGCCAGGGTACACGGTTGCGCGCCTTGAGGACAAATTGGGCCAGCACAGCAGCGATACCGCGCAAATTGTCCTGACCGATTGCCGCATCCCCGAAACCTATCGACTGGGCGAGGAGGGCGATGGCTATCGGATCGCTCTGGGTGGGCTTGAGGGGGGGCGCATTGGTATCGCCGCGCAGAGTATTGGCATGGCTCGCAGTGCGTTAGAGTGCGCGACACAGTATGCCAAGGACCGAACGTCCTTCGGTCAACCCATCATGAACCATCAAGCGGTGGGATTCAAGCTGGCCGATATGGCGACTCAATTAGAGGCAGCCCGCGCCCTGACGCTGCACGCAGCCGCGATGCGGGATGCGGAGATGCCCTGTTTGAAAGAGGCGGCGATGGCCAAGCTGTTTGCCAGCGAAATGGCCGAACAGGTCTGCTCCTGGGCGATCCAAGTGCATGGCGGCTACGGTTACCTTGCCGACTTCCCGGTGGAGCGGATCTACCGTGATGTGCGGGTTTGCCAGATCTATGAGGGGACTTCTGATGTACAAAAGATTCTTATTCAGAGGGCATTGGCTGCGTAAAGCCTAGAATGCTTACGCTATGAAAATTATTATTCTTGGGGCTGGTCGTGTGGGCGAGAGCGTGGCGGAAAGCTTGGTCTCTGAGCGCAACGACATCACCGTCATCGATTACGACACCGAGCGTTTGCGTGATCTAGAAGAACGTCTCGACCTGCGGGGCGTTTTAGGTAACGGTGCCCAGCCTTCGGTTTTGAAGGCGGCGGGTATTGAAGATGCCGATATGGTCATCGCTTGCTCACCCAGCGACGAGACCAATCTGGTGGTCTGTAAAGTCGCACACGACTTGTTTGGAACCCCCAAAACGATTGCACGCTTGCGGTCCAAAGAGTTCCAAGATAACCCTGATTTGCTCTCGCGCGCTGGCTTCGCAGTGGATCATGTGATCTGCCCAGAAGAGTCGGTGATGAATTACATCCATCAACTCATCCAGTACCCCGAAGCGTTACAGGTGCTGCATTTTTCACAAGGGCGTGCCAGCATGGTTGTGGTGCGCGCCGTGGCGGGCAGTGCCCTGGTAGGACAAGCACTCAGCGAGTTCAAGTCGGCTTTTCCAGCGGCTGAAATGCAAGTCGTCGCCATTTATCGCAACGGCTATGAAGTGCCAAACGAGGCTGAAACACGTATCCGCGCCGACGACGAAGTGTTTGTTCTGGCGGAGAAGGACAAAATCCGTTCGGTTCTATTTGCGCTGCACAAACAAGACCGCCCGGTACAGCGAGTGATGATCGCTGGTGGTGGACGCGTTGGCTTGCGTTTGGCGCGTAGCTTGGCTGCCGGTCGTTACGAGGTCAAAATTATTGAGCGCAATAAAAAGCGTTGCGAATACCTAGCGGAGCAGTTGCCTGCCGACATGCTGGTGCTGCAGGGCGACGTCGCCGATGCCGATTTGCTTGAAGAAGAAAATGTGGGTGAGATGGATTTGTTTTTATCCCTCACCAACGATGATGAAGACAACATCTTGTCCGCGATGTTAGCCAAGCGTATGGGCGCCAAGCGGGTCATGGCCCTGATCAACCGGCGCGCGTATGCCGAAATGATGGAGGGCAGTACGATCGACATCGCGATTTCACCCGCCCAAACCATCATTGGCGAACTGTTGGCGCATTTGCGCCGGGGTGATGTGGCGGCGGTCCATAGTCTGCGCCGTGGTGCGGCGGAGGTGTTAGAGGGTGTCGCCAGAGGCGACGTTAAGACATCAAAATTGGTGGGTCGCAAGCTGCGTGAAATCAAGTTGCCCAAAGGCACCAGTGTGGGTGCGATCGTTCGGGGTGAGGGGCGCGAGTCCACAGTACTGATGCCATCTTCGGATATGGTGATTGAGGCTGACGATCACGTGATCGTATTCATGCCCAACAAGCGCTCCGTGCGTGATGTCGAAAAGCTGTTCCAAGTGTCAGCCACGTTCTTTGGTTAACCCGCTGCACCATGTATAACTTCATGCCCGTTCTGGCCGCACTTTCCCGTGTGGTGCTGGTGTTCTCGGTGACATTCTTTGTCCCCTGGGCGTGGTCGTGGTGGGGTGATGAGCACCGCCTCCAGGAGGTGTGGTTACTATCCTTTGCGGTGACGTTTATCTGCGGCGCCTTGGTGATGTGGCGAACCCAGCGCCATCGCCGTGAATTAATGCCCAAGGACGGCTTCATGCTCGTGAACTTGGTTTGGGCGGTACTACCGGCGTTCGCGGCCTTACCCCTTTGGCTGGGCGTACCCGAAATGGACTGGACAGATGCTTACTTTGAGGCGGTCAGTGGTTTGACCGCGACCGGTGCAACTGTGCTGAGTGGCCTCGATGAGT
>JBMTSM010000252.1:0-2952 GCA_049448275.1 Burkholderiaceae bacterium | reverse complement strand
GAAGGCATGGGCATTGGCTATCTTGATGCTCCGATATCCGGTGGCGCCGCGAAAGCCGCGTTGGGTGAGATGACCATGATGACTGCGGGCAAGCCTGAGGTGTATGCGCGTTTGAATGGTGTGTTGGAAGCGATGGCCGCCAAGGTCTACCGCTTGGGCGATCAGGCCGGTAATGGCAGCAAAGTCAAGATCATCAACCAGTTATTGGCAGGCGTTCACATCGCGGCTGCGGCTGAAGCCATGGCGTTGGGTTTGCGCGAAGGCGTTGCGGCCGACGACTTGTACGAGGTCATCACCCACAGTGCCGGTAACAGCTGGATGTTTGAAAACCGAATGGCACACGTCCTAAAAGGCGACTACACACCACTGTCGGCTGTTGATATTTTTGTCAAAGACCTCGGCTTGGTTCTGGACACGGCGCGTGCGACGAAGTTCCCCCTACCCCTGTCAGCCACCGCCCACCAAATGTTCATGCAAGCCTCCACCGCTGGTTTTGGGCGTGAAGATGATGCCGCCGTCATCAAAATCTTCCCAGGAATCGAGTTGCCAAAATGACGACACCGCTGCTGGGCTGTATTGCCGACGATTTCACGGGTGCCACTGACCTCGCCAACAACCTGGTGCGTGCTGGCATGCGCACGGTTCAGACCATCGGTGTGCCGGAATCCGCCAATGCGGTCGTCGCCGATGCCATCGTGGTCGCGCTCAAGTCACGGACTGTACCTGCAACTGATGCCGTGGCTGAATCGCTCAAGGCGTATAAGTGGCTGAAGGCCCAGGGCGTATCGCAGATCTACTTCAAGTATTGCTCGACTTTCGACTCAACCCCAGCGGGGAACATTGGTCCCGTGACCGATGCATTGCTTGACACCATCCACGGCGAAGGCAAGGGGTTCACCATCGTGTGTCCCGCCTTCCCAGAGAACCAACGCACCATTTTCAATGGGCATTTATTCGTTGGCGAGCAGTTGCTGTCAGACAGCGGGATGCGGGATCACCCGCTCACCCCCATGACCGACGCGAATTTGGTGCGCGTGATGCAGGCTCAAACCAAACGGCGCGTGGGCCTGGTGAATTACGCCACGGTGTCGAAGGGGGCGGATGCCATCAAGGCAGCATTTCAAAACTTGCAGGACCAGGGCTACGGCGTCGCAGTCGTTGACGCGATCTCAAATACGGACCTAATGGCCATGGGCGCTGCGTTGGCGGATATGCCGCTCGTGACTGCGGGCTCTGGCGTTGCCATTGGTTTGCCACAAAACTGGCGGGCCACTGGCCAATTGGCGCCAAGCGATCACGCGGATCAACTACCACCGCCCAGCGGCTACCAGGCGGTGATCTCTGGCAGTTGCTCGGTTGCCACCAATCAGCAGGTAGCCGTTTGGCGCGATGCTGGCTTGCCAGCGTTGGCCGTTGATCCTTTGGGCTTGGCCAATGGAACCACTACCGTCGACGCGGCCGCCGATTGGGCGCGCCAACACTTGCCCAAGGGCCCGGTGTTGGTTTACGCCACGGCGGCACCAGAGGCCGTCAGAGAAATACAAGCGCAACTGGGTGTTGCCGCAGCGGGTGCACTGGTCGAAAGCGCCTTGTCTCGAATCGCAGTTTCTTTGATAGAGAACGGCGTGCGACAACTCGTGGTTGCCGGTGGTGAAACATCGGGCGCGGTGGTGCAAGCGCTGGCGGTAGCGCGCATGGCCATTGGGCCTCAAATCGACCCTGGTGTACCGTGGACCTGTGTCAACGCGGCGGCCGCAGGCGATGAAATCGTGCACGTTGCGCTTAAATCGGGCAACTTCGGTACGCCAGATTTCTTTCAAAAAGCCTTTGCTGCGCTAACACCCAAATCAGCATGACACACGCGAACCTTCGTTCAGAGATTTGTCGCATTGGGCAATCGCTCTATGCCCGTGGCTACGTGCATGCCAGCGCAGGGAATATCAGCGTCAAGCTGCCAGAGGGTGGCTTTCTCATCACCCCGACTGACGCCTGCTTGGGTGATTTGCAGCCTGAAGCACTCGCCCACGTTGACGAATCAGGGACTCAAATCAGTGGTGACCGCGCCTCAAAAACACTGCGCTTACACCAACACATTTACGCGGCAGAGCCCACAGCCACTTGTGTCATACACACCCATGCAAGCCATTTGGTGCAACTCAGCATTCAAGGCGTTTGGTCGGCGCAAGACATCGTGCCGCCAATCACACCTTACTTTGTGATGAAGGTGGGCCACGTCCCGCAGATCCCGTATGCCGTCCCCGGCGCGCTCACGGTTGCAGCACAGGTGACCGCCGCGATTCAACGCAGCCAACGCGATGAAAAGCCCATTCGCGCCGTGTTGCTCGAGCGCTTGGGTCCAGTGGTATGGCACGCCTCACTCTCACAGGCCAGTGCGGTGCTCGAGGAACTCGAAGAGACTGCCAAGTTATGGCTCGCCACCAACTGCCGCGCCACACCGCTTTCAGACGAGGCCATCCAAGACCTGCGGGACGCGTTTGGTGCCCGTTGGTAAGTCCTTTTTTGTCACTCATACACTCAACATCACATGCCCCAATTTGCTGCCAACCTCAGCATGCTCTACAACGAGCACGCATTCATCAACCGTTTTGAGGCAGCCGCCAAAGACGGCTTCAAAGCGGTCGAATATCTGTTTCCTTACGCCTTTGAAGCTGACGCTCTGAAAGATCAGCTCCTCACACACGGACTTCAACAGGTGCTCTTCAATGCCCCACCTGGCGATTGGGACGCGGGTGAGCGCGGCCTGGCATGTCTGCCGGGTCGAGAGGATGAATTCAAGCGTGCGTTTGAACAGGCACTCGCCTACGCAGATCGCTTGGAGTGCCCGCGCATCCACGTGATGGCGGGTATCAAGCCTACCGACAAAAGCGACGCCATACTCGCTGAAACCTATCAGCGCAACATCGCTTGGGCCGCGCAACAGGCCGCACCTCC
>JBMTSM010000251.1:0-2953 GCA_049448275.1 Burkholderiaceae bacterium | reverse complement strand
GTCGCGCGCGCATGCGGCGATGTGTTGAGTGCGTACAGCAAAGTACAACGAAAGCTACGCGACGCCAAAAACTTGACGACTGTCGTACGGGATGTTGAGCAGCAACTGGCGCGCATCATGCCAAAAGATTTTGTGCGCCAAACCCCTGCGACGGACTTACCGCACCTCACCCGCTATCTGAATGCAATTTTGGCGCGTATTGATAAAGCGCGATCTGATCCCGCACGAGATGCGACGCACGCCCGTGAGGTGCAGCGGCTTGAGCAGTCGTTTTATCGATTGGTTGCGCAACGCAATGGCCAGCTCGATGAGGCATCTCAGCGTTTCAAGTGGCTACTAGAGGAATTGCGCGTGGGCCTGTTCGCGCAGGAATTGCGCACACGGCAACCGGTTAGCGTTAAACGATTGGAAAAAGCATTGGCCCTTTTGCAGACCTAACGCAATCGCCGCAGTGGGTCAGATGCCGTAGTTTTCACCGTCGCCCGCCATGGCTTTGGCGATCAAATTGCGGTTTAGATTGGGACTGAGCAGTTCAGCCAATCGCAGCACGTACAGACGCAGATAAGCCCCACGTTTGAAGGCGACCCGAGCGACATTGCTGCCAAACAGATAGCCGGCTGGGCGCATCACCATATCAGGGCCGACGCCGTCTTTGTCGACAGCCATCTGCGCGACGATACCGACCCCCATACCCAGCCCCACATACGTTTTGATCACGTCGGAGTCAATGGCATCCAGAACAATGTTGGGTTTCAGTCCACGGTTACCGAACGCTACATCGATGCGACTTCGACCCGTAAAGGTCGGGTGATAGGTGACCAGGGGGTGTTGCACCAAGTCCTCTAAGCGGATGCGGTCCAGTGCCGCTAGCGGGTGACCCTTGGGCATGACCAACACGTGTTGCCACTCATAGCAGGGCATGCTCACAAGGTCCTCGAACTGTGTCAACGACTCTGTTGCGATGCCGATATCGGCAGCGTCGTTCAGTAGCATTTCGGCGACCTGTGTGGGTGAGCCTTGATGCAAGCTGATATTGACCTTTGGGTAAGCTTGGCGAAGTTTGGCGACAGGCTCTGGTAAGACGTAGCGGGCCTGCGTGTGTGTTGTGGCAATACTCAGGGTGCCAGAGTCCTGGTTGGAGAATTGTTCACCAATGCGCTTGAGGTTATGAATTTCCCTAAGAATGATGTCAATGCTTTTCAGGACATGGGTACCAGGCTCTGTGATGCGTTTAATTCGCTTTCCGTGTCGCGCGAAAATCTCGACGCCAAGCTCATCCTCTAGCTCGATGATCGCTTTTGAAACACCGGGTTGGGAGGTGTGCAGTGCCTTGGCGGTGTCGGTTAGGTTGAGGTTACGACGGACCGCTTCTTGAACAAATTTAAACTGATGAAGGTTCATTTTGGTGCCTGTAACTGAACCATGGGTTATGCGGCGGTTGCAATCGTCACGATCGCTTGAGTCATGGCGGGATGCTCACCCACTGCAGGTTCGCACGTTAATCGTATTTGAGTGTGTTGTGCCGAGAGTTCAGCGACCAGTTGCGGCAGATCTTCGCGGGCGTGTACGCCAACACCAAAAAACATAGGCAAAATTTTGATGTCTTGTACCCCGTCCTCGGCCATTTTCTTTACCACATCCGGCAGGCTGGGCGCGCACAATTCCAAGTAAGCGCATTCGACATTCCGATCGGGCATCGCTGTACGAACGGCTGCGGCAAGCCGTTCAAGCGGGTCACGCCACAGCGGGTCGCGGGAGCCGTGGGCAAATAAGATCAAACTGGATTTAGGCATGAATTCAGTCAATTCTTTGATTTCGGGTTCGTTTCACCGTCGCAAGACAAACCAAGCAAAAGCGGTGAGGGAGACAGCGGAATAAATCAGACTGGGGGCTGCCGCCGACAGCCACGGCTGCCACGTGCTGAGGACACCCAGGAACGAAAACATACTGTTGAGGAGGAAGTAGCTGATGCCGACCAGAAAACCTAAAAAGACGTAACCAGCCGTGCCCTCAGATCGGAAATGAAGGTATGCGAACGGTAGCGCCAAGACCACCATGACCAAACAACCGAGCGGATAAAAAAGTTTTCGCCAAAATTCCATCTCATACCGCTGGGTACTTTGCTGATTTTGATCGAGATGTGAAACATACTGATACAGCTCGACTGTGGTGAGGTTGTAGGGGTCGAGTAGTGCGACCGATACTGTGCTGGTTGTGATCTCTGTTGGCCACAGGTGCGTGTCGAATCGGCGCTCTTCGATGCGGTTTCTCGGTGTCGCTCGGGCATCGGATATAGTCGGTGTCGCACGTTCATAAACCGTAGACAGCCCATTCTTGAGTCGCCAATGGCCGTCCCCGGTATCGACAGCAGTCTTCGCAACCAGCGTTTCAAGTAAACGGCCCGTTTGGTCGAACTCATAAATAGTGACGTTTTCGAAAACTAATTTGGCATTCATCGCACCCACGTTGACTGACGATGTCCTTTGACCGTCTGGGCTGGTTGCCTTCAACCATGCGCCGGTGCGACCAACACTCACGCTACCGTCAAAGCGCACCTTTAAGAGGGTTTGATTCTTGTTGGTTAGCGGCGCCAGATAGTCGCCCACGATAAAAGTGAAGGCTGCGAACGCTAACCCCAAGACCAACATCACTCGAAGCGCCAGCCATGGCCCGAGACCGCTGGCGCGCAGAATAGTGAATTCAGATGTACTGGCCAGCCGTGTTAGTACGAAGATCGTCCCGATGAGAACGCAGATGGGCATGAGTTGATACAAGCGCCAAGGCACACCCAAAGCCACATAGGTGAGGGCGTGAGCGACGGTAAATACCTCGCTGGGATCACCCGCAGCACGACGACCGATCGACGGAATTTGATCCACCAAATCGAAGAAGGAAAACAAACCGAGAAAGCCCAATGCCACGAAGCCCACGGCAATCAGAATTTCTTTGTATA
>JBMTSM010000250.1:0-3001 GCA_049448275.1 Burkholderiaceae bacterium | reverse complement strand
TTCAACTGCGCGACCAGCGCTTGGTTTGAGACTTGTCTTGGCGGGAGGAAGCTACCCGTTCCGGCAACGCGTGCAAATCGGCTCATGTGTCTGGCAAAGTCGCGCTACACCCGAGGCCTAAGCCGTTTCAGCAGCTTCGCTGTCTGCTGCCGCTTGGCCGGCCAAAGCCTTTTCTATTCGGATGCGCACCCCTTCAATTAATTGGTGTTGGGCTGCATCATAAGCCCTGTTCAGGGCACAACCAAACCCGTAAGCATCCGCTGACCCATGGCTCTTGAAAACCAAACCGCGCAGGCCCAGCAATGCGGCCCCGTTGTAGCGGCGGTGATCGACACGACTTTTGAAGGCTTTTAGCACCGGAAAAGCCAAAATCGCAGCCAATTTGGTGAAGATATTGCGTGAAAACTCAGCACGAATAAAGCCACCGATCATGGTAGCTAGACCCTCACTGGCTTTGAGGGTCACGTTGCCGACGAAACCGTCGCACACCACAATGTCCACCGTGCCCTTGAAAATATCATTACCTTCAACGTTACCGAAGAAGTTCAGATGGCCATCAGCCGCTGCGGCACGCAACAGCACGCCGGTTTCCTTGATGGTCTCGCTGCCTTTGATGGCTTCCTCACCGACATTAAGCAGACCGACAGTCGGCTCTTGTCGCGTCGAGGTAGCCGACACCAATGCCGACCCCATCACTGCAAACTGGAACAGATGAGCCGCCGTACAGTCGACGTTGGCACCGAGGTCAAGCACGGTCGTGGCCTGACCCTTTGCATTGGGTAATTGCGTCGCAATGGCGGGGCGGTCAACCCCGTCCATGGTTTTTAATACATACCGCGCAACAGCCATCAACGCGCCAGTGTTACCGGATGAAACGGCGACATCAGCCACGCCATCCTTCACCGCATTGATGGCGAGCCGCATGCTCGATTGCTTTTTGCGCCGTAACGCGACCTCTATGGCGTCATCCATTGCGACCACTTCAGTCGCCTCAACCCAGGTACAGCGCCCAGTTGATAGGAGATCAGCGCATGCTGACTTTGCCTCCGGCAGCCCGACAAGCAGCAAATGTGCCCTCGCTTGCATCGCCAAGAATTCACGGCACCCCGGAATAGTTGCGGCCAAACCCGCGTCACCGCCCATGCAATCAACCGCAATGGTGATCGGGCGTTGTGCGTGGGGTTTATCAGTGCCTTGCAACGCCGATTGTGTAACCGTCATAGAACCACACAAAATAAAGGCCCGCGCAACACTGCACGGGCCTCTATTGGTGTCAGTGGATTAAGACTCTGACTTGGTCTTCAAAACTTTACGGCCACGGTAGAACCCGGTCGGGCTGATGTGGTGACGCAAGTGGACTTCACCGGTGGTCGGCTCAACGGCGATACCTGGCACGGTCAACGCGTTGTGTGAGCGGTGCATACCGCGCTTTGAAGGCGACTTTTTGTTCTGTTGGACGGCCATGGTTGGCTCCTGAAAAACGATGCCCTAGGGTCAGGGCAGTTAAAAAAAGGGCGTGTCCACACCACCATAATCACCAGCCTCGCAACACGATGCGCAAACCTGAAACGGCGTGTAAAGCACTAAACCGTAGATTATAGCCTGTGATTCCCGTGTTGGGGAAGCCCGATCAACGCGCCCCCTAACTGGTGTTGCACAAACCCAAATCGGCACAGCGCCACTGACTGCAGCGATCAAAGACCCTTTTTTGGCGCCTCGCGCTTGCGGATCTTTCTCCGGGGGGTCTTTCTCTAAGGGGTCTTTTTGAGCGCTGCCAAAACCGCAAAAGGGTTCGTCTTCTCGGCTGGCTCCTCGACCGGGGGATCATACCCTTCAGGTGAGCACTCCCCATGCAGGGCCACCAGCGGCACTGCCAAAATCAACTCGTCCTCTACCAGAGCAAGTAGGTCAAATTCAGGGGTGAGCGCCAGCACATCCTCCTCAGCCACCTCGTCTTCAGCCTCCGCCTGCGCTTCTGTTTCCACAAATCGGACCTGTTGGTCCACATCCAGTGAAACCGGCACGGGTTTCAGGCAACGTTGACAAGTCAGCGGTAATTCCGCGTGGGCCGTTAACGTCAACCAAACGGCCCCCTTCGCCTCCCCAGGGTTAGGTAGCGCCAGAAAAACACGCACGGACACACTGGCGGCGGCATCACTCGCCACCAGCGATGGATCAGGCACATCTGCCAGCAGTCGGGAAAATAATTTCAGTGGCAACGCTTGTGACAGCGTATCGCCCGCTGCCCCTCGCTCCGCCCAACGGCTCAGGTTGACGCGTTGCCATTCATTTATCGATAAGGACATCATTCGTATCTCTAGACGTTTCAGCGCTTGTAACAGCGCACCATGGGTTCGGGGGTCACAGTGTATGACAATAGTCACCGTCCCCAAAAACAGAACAAACCATGTCTAACTCACACGTAATGGATCCACGCCCGCTCATTTTGGGCTCGACATCAACCTACCGCGCGGAACTACTTCGACGCTTGGGGCTGCCATTCACCAGCGTCAGCCCCTCGGTTGACGAGACCCCGCAGGCCAGTGAAACCCCTCAAGCCCTCGCGTTGCGTCTGGCATTGGCTAAAGCGCAGGCCGTTGCGAAATGGCACCCGGAGGCGATCGTGATTGGCAGCGATCAAGTGGCCGACTTGCATGGTCAGCCCCTCGGTAAACCCGGTACGACGGCTCGTGCAGTCGCCCAGTTACAGGCCATGCGGGGACAAACGGTGATATTCCATACCGCCGTCAGCGTGGTGTGCGAAGCGATGTCATTCGCCAAAACAGACCTCGCAGTCATCGAGGTTAAATTTCGTGATCTTAGCGATGATGAAATCGAACGGTATGTCGCAGCCGAGCAACCCCTCGACTGTGCGGGTAGCGCTAAAAGCGAGGGGCTGGGCATCAGCCTACTTGATTACATCCGAAACGACGACCCGACCGCTCTGATCGGTCTACCGCTGATCCGGACCTGTCAGTTATTGCGTGAAGCGGGGCTTGTG
>JBMTSM010000249.1:0-3002 GCA_049448275.1 Burkholderiaceae bacterium | reverse complement strand
TTCCGGTGCACGCCCCTCACCCAGCCACATCACATCAACGGGGGCATCTGGCGACGTGGGCGCTGCGGTTTGCCTTTCAAACCAAGTGGGTTGCCACACCACAAACGCCGCAAATCCCGCCACATGCAGCACGAATGCGAATCCAAACCAAACACCCAGCCGTCTGGGTTCTATGCGTTGATCCAATACATTGCTTGACGTCGCCCCAAACGACAAGGCGGCGTCAATGCCAGCGTCAGGATCAGAGGGCGTAGGCATAGTCAATCGTGACAGGCGCGTGGTCTGAGAACCGCTCGGCCTTGTAAACCGCGCACTGGCGCGCTAACGAGGCGAAGGCCGGCGTGGCTAAGTGGTAATCCAAGCGCCACCCCACGTTATTGGCCCAAGCCTGTCCGCGATTACTCCACCACGTGTACGCAGCATCGGTCTCGGTGGGATGGAGTTGGCGATAAACGTCGATCATGCCGCCATCGAGAAATGCAGTCATCCACGCCCGCTCTTCAGGCGTGAAGCCACTGTTTTTTTGATTACTCCGCCAGTTCTTCAAATCGATGTTTTGGTGCGCAATATTCAGGTCACCGCACAGCACATAGTCGCGGCTTTTAGCCAGCGCGCGCAGGTGCGGCGTGATGGCATCTAAAAACCGAAACTTCGCGCTTTGCCGCTCATCACCGGAAGACCCACTGGGGAAGTAACTGCTGATGACACTGAACTTGCGCTTCGGACTATCAAACCGCAGCTCAATATAACGACCCTCGGCGTCAAACTCTTCATTGCCAAAGCCGCTGATGACGTCGCTGGGCGTGCGTTTGGTATAGATACCGACACCCGAATAGCCTTTTTTCTCCGCCGTGTGAAAGTATCCGGGCAGCGTGGCAATCACATCCAACGTCCCCGCCATATCCGCGACTTGGGCTTTCAACTCTTGGACGCACATACAATCAGGGGCTGTGTTTGCCACCCACGATTCCAAGCCCTTTCGGCTTGCGGAACGGATACCGTTGAGGTTGAGGCTGGTTAATTTAAACAAGGATTCGGTCATGGTCTCTACACAACAATTAACTGGCACCAACACGGGTGACTTGGCGCAAGCGTTTGTTGCATTCTCGGTTGAGGCAGGCGTGCTGCGCTTGGGTGAATTTAAAACAAAGGCGGGGCGAATGAGCCCTTACTTTTTCAACGCCGGCTTGTTCGATGACGGCGCCAAACTGGCCCGCTTGGCTCAATTTTATGCACAGCGCATTCTGAGTAGCGGCATTGAGTTTGACATGGTTTTTGGACCCGCCTACAAGGGTATCCCGCTGGGCGCCGCGGTAGCCATGGAACTCGCACGCTTAGGCAAGAACGTGCCCTTTGCCTACAACCGCAAAGAAGCGAAGGACCATGGCGAGGGCGGTTCGCTGGTCGGCGCCCCATTAAAAGGTCGTGTGCTGATCGTTGATGATGTGATGAGCGCGGGCACAGCCGCACGAGAATCCATCGCCCTCATCAAAGCGGCGGGCGCCACACCACATGCCGTGGCCATCGCACTGGACCGACAGGAAATGGCGACCGAGCAGCAAACCGATGGCAGCCTAAAAGACCTACCCTACAGCGCGGTGCAGTACGTCCGCGAGCGTGTGGGCTTACAAGTATGTGCCATCGCCACGCTGGACGACTTGCTGGGCTACTTGTCCAACCAAGCCGACAACCCTGAATTTGCCGCCAACCACGCCCGTGTGCTGGCGTATCGCGAGCGTTACGGCGTCAACGCATAACGCCGTAACGCATCCGTCAAATTAATCGAGCTTGGCCTTCAGTAGCGCGTTAACCTGCGCTGGGTTGGCCTTGCCCTTGCTGGCCTTCATCACCTGTCCCACCAGGGCATTAAACGCCTTGTCTTTGCCCGCCTTGTATTGCGCGATGTTATCGGCATTACCCGCCAGCACCTCATCAATAATGGACTCTAAGGCGCCGGTGTCGTTCATCTGCTTAAGGCCCTTGGCCTCGATGATGGCATCGACCTCGCGCTCACCTTGCCACAGCGTGTCAAAGACCTGTTTCGCCGCGTTGTTAGAAATCGTGTTGTCCACGATGCGACCAATCAAGGCCGCCAACTGCGCGCTGGATACCGGTATCGCGTCGAAATCAATATCGTCTTGGTTCAGCCGACGTGCAACCTCTCCCATGATCCAGTTGCTGGCCAGCTTCGCTTGACCAGAGGCTTTGGCTGTCGCCTCAAAATAAGCAGCCATGGCCTGGGATTGCGTCAGGGTGGTGGCGTCGTATTCGGGTAAGCCGTAATCTCCCACAAAGCGCTCGGCCATCACACGCGGCAACTCAGCCATTTCGCTGCGCACACGATCGACCCATTCGCGACTGATCACCAATGGTGGCAAGTCAGGGTCGGGGAAATAGCGGTAGTCAGCAGCATCTTCTTTCGTGCGCATCGCACGCGTTTCGCCGGTATCGGGGTCGAACAGAACCGTCGCTTGCTGGATGGCATGACCATCTTCGATTTGCTCGATTTGCCAGCGGATTTCGTAATCAATCGCTTGCTGCATGAACTTGAAGCTGTTCAAGTTTTTGATTTCTCGGCGCGTGCCCAAAGGCGCACCTGGTTTACGAACCGAAACGTTGGCATCGCAGCGGAAACTACCCTCCTGCATGTTGCCGTCACAAATGCCAATCCAAGTCACAATTTTGTGCAGTTCTTTGGCATAAGCCACCGCTTCAGCGGTCGATCGGATGTCTGGCTCGGTCACAATTTCCAGCAAAGGTGTACCCGCGCGGTTCAAGTCGATACCACTCTGACCGCCACCGCCCAGTGCCGCGTCCTCGTGTAATGACTTGCCAGCATCCTCTTCCAAATGAGCCCGCACCAAACGAACAGTTTTTTTCTCATCGCCTAAAAAGAAACTGACCTCGCCACCCTGCACCACAGGAATCTCAAACTGGCTGATCTGGTAACCCTTGGGCAGGTCGGGGTAGAAGTAGTTTTTACGCGCAAAGACACTCTTCTC
>JBMTSM010000248.1:0-3020 GCA_049448275.1 Burkholderiaceae bacterium | reverse complement strand
CAGATGACAGCTATGGCGCTGGCTCTATTCAAATTTTGGAAGGCCTCGAGGCCGTTCGTAAACGCCCTGGGATGTACATTGGCGACACGTCAGACGGCACCGGCTTGCACCATTTGGTTTTTGAGGTCGTCGACAACTCCATTGACGAGGCGCTAGCGGGACACTGTGACGACATCGTCGTAACCATCCACACGGATAACTCCATTTCAGTCGTCGATAACGGCCGAGGCATCCCCACCGACGTCAAAATGGACGACAAGCACGAGCCCAAGCGCAGTGCTGCCGAAATTGCCCTCACCGAGCTCCACGCGGGCGGCAAGTTCAACCAGAACAGCTACAAAGTGTCGGGTGGCTTACACGGCGTGGGTGTGTCTTGCGTGAACGGCTTATCGGTCTGGCTACGCCTCACCATCCGTCGCGATGGCAAAGTACACACCGCTGAGTTTGCGCGGGGTGTTATGCAAAACCGAACGATTGAAATGGTCGATGGCTTTGAGACCTCCCCCATCAAGGTCACCGGAACCACTGAAAAACGCGGTACCGAGGTGCACTTCTTGCCGGACACAGAGATCTTCCAGCAGAACAACGACTTCCACTATGAAATCCTGGCCAAGCGCTTGCGCGAACTCAGCTTCCTGAACAACGGCGTTCGAATTCAACTGAAAGATGAGCGCACCGGTAAAGCAGATGATTTTTCCGGCGCCGGCGGTGTGCGTGGCTTTGTAGAGTTCATCAACACGAACAAGTCTGTTCTGCACCCGAACACCTTTCACGCGGTCGGTGACCGCGAGAGCGACCAAGGCACGAATGTCGGCGTCGAGGTGGCGATGCAGTGGAACAGCGGTTTCAACGAACAAGTGCTGTGCTTCACCAATAACATTCCGCAACGGGACGGTGGTACGCACCTGACTGGCTTGCGGGCTGCGATGACACGCATAATCAACAAGTACATCGAAGAGAACGATCTGGCCAAAAAGGCGAAAGTTGAAATCACCGGCGATGACATGCGCGAGGGCTTGTGCTGTGTGCTGTCAGTCAAGGTCCCTGAGCCCAAGTTTTCAAGCCAAACCAAAGACAAGCTCGTATCAAGCGAGGTGCGCGGGCCCGTAGAGGACGTAGTCAGCCGCCTGCTTGCTGACTACTTACAAGAGCGCCCCAACGACGCAAAAACCATTTGCGCCAAAATCATTGACGCAGCGCGGGCACGCGAAGCGGCGCGCAAAGCGCGCGACATGACTCGCCGCAAGGGTGTGCTCGACGGCATGGGCTTGCCTGGCAAATTGGCTGACTGCCAAGAGAAAGATCCTGCACTTTGTGAAATCTACCTCGTCGAGGGGGATTCGGCCGGTGGGTCAGCCAAACAAGGCCGTGACCGTAAATTCCAAGCGATCTTACCGTTGCGCGGCAAGATCCTAAACGTTGAAAAAGCCCGTTATGAAAAGTTACTGGCGAGCAACGAGATCCTCACGTTGATTACGGCGCTGGGTACCGGTATCGGGCAGGTCAGTGCGGGCGATAGCAAGAGCGGGGCCGATGATTTCAACGCTGACAAATTGCGTTACCACCGCATCATCATCATGACCGACGCTGACGTCGACGGCGCGCACATCCGCACACTATTGCTCACGTTGTTCTACCGCCAAATGCCCGAGCTGGTTGAACGCGGCCACATTTACATCGCGCAACCGCCTCTTTATAAAGTTAAAGCCGGCAAAGAGGAGCAGTACCTCAAAGACAGCCATGCACTCGACAGTTTTTTGTTGCGTATCGCGACCAAAGACGCCGCTGTGCAAACAGGCGGGGTCGACTCACGCAGTATCACGGGCGACGAGTTGGTTGAATTAGCCGCCATCCACCAAGAGGCGCAAGCGGTTATTGCCCGCCTTTCCCACTTCATGGACCAGCCCGCGCTAGAGGCGCTTGCAGATGGTGTGGCACTGGACCTTGACACCCTTGAGACGGCCACCGCCAGTGCGGCTCAGCTGCAAGCGCAGCTAACCGATGCGACGGTAGAGGCTGCCTTTGATGAGCGCACCGATAAACCCTTTGTCCGCGTCAGTCGCAAGCACCACGGTAATACCCGGGCCAGCGTCCTAACGCAGGATTTCGTGCACGGCGCTGACTATGGTCGTCTCGCGCAGGCAGCGACCCGCCTCAAAGGTCTACTCAATACGGGTGCGACGGTTACGCGTGGAGAGGGAGAGCGTCAAAAAACTGCGGACGTGGAGGACTTCCGTGGGGCAATGGAGTGGCTACTCAAGCAAGCCGAGGCGGCCACCAGCCGCCAGCGCTACAAAGGGTTGGGCGAAATGAACCCAGAACAATTATGGGAGACCACCATGGACCCCACTGCTCGCCGTCTCCTGCAGGTTCGTATTGAAGACGCCATTGAAGCAGACAAAGTCTTCACGATGCTGATGGGCGACGAGGTAGAACCCCGTCGCATCTTCATCGAAGACAACGCGCTGCGTGCAGGCAATATTGACGTGTAACAGTCCTATGCCGGTATGAAAAAGGCCCTCCTTCGAGGGCCTTTTCTTTTGGTGGTGCGCCTAGAGCGAACGATTACTCATCGATTTGTGGCAGCAATAGGTGCATCAAAATCGCGATCAAGGCAACTGGCAACAAGCCAGTAACCAACAGATTTTTCAAATCAACGGGCAGATGCTGCAGTGCTTCAGGGACGGCCTTCAGACCCAGGCCAATCGACAGCGACACTGCAAAAATCAGCATGTTACGTTGGTTCCATTTGACCTCGCCCAGCATGCTCAGACCCGCCGCAGCGACCATACCAAACATCACAATCACGCCGCCACCCAACACCGCGATGGGCATTGAGGCCACCAATGCGCCCACTTTTGGCACCAAGCCACATAGGATGAGGAAGACGGCGCCCAATGTCACCACAAAACGACTCATCACGCCGGTGATGGCAACCAAGCCCACGTTTTGACTGAAAGATGTATTTGGCAGACCACCAAAGACACCCGCCACGGCGGTACCTAAGCCATCGGCATAAG
>JBMTSM010000247.1:0-3055 GCA_049448275.1 Burkholderiaceae bacterium | reverse complement strand
CACCGCCGGCAAGTCATGGATGGGCGCGCCGTGGTTGTACCCCCACGACAGCAAAGCCGCGTCCATCCCCGCCGCCAGCGCCGCATGCGCGTCGGTGTGACTGTCACCCACCATCAAGGACTTCGCAGCGGGCACCCCCAATGCAGCACAGGCTGTTTGCAACGGTAAAGCGTGGGGCTTGCGCTCGGCGAGCGAATCACCGCCCCAAACAAAGTCACCAAAATAAGCGTCAAGGCCTTTGAGCTCCAACAGCGCCCGGGCATGCGCTTCAGGCTTATTGGTGACGCACGCCAGTCGAACGCCCCGGTCCTGCCAATGGGCGAGCCCCGCATCCACACCCGGAAACGTCTCGCTGTGCTGGCCGTTGATGGCGCCGTAATGGGCATAAAAGCCTGCACGCAGCACCTCTAAGTCTGATTCGGGCAGGCCTGCGTGCAGACGTGCCTCGTTGATCAAATGGGGGCCGCCCCGACCAACCCAGGTTCGAACGATCTCACTCGGCACACCGTCGCAACCGACGGCCTGCAAGGTGTTATTCATGGCAACGACAAAATCACCGATGGTGTCAACCATGGTCCCATCGAGGTCCAGCAACACCGCTTGGTAACGGACGGTCGCGCTCATGCGGCGAGCGCGGTGCGCATGTCACGAATCACGCTGGCGTAATCGGGCTTACCAAAAATAGCGCTGCCCGCCACAAAGGTATCTGCCCCCGCAGCGGCGACTTGGGCGATGTTGTCGGTTTTGATGCCACCATCAACCTCTAGACGAATATCTTTGCCACAGGCCTCAATGCGCTTTCGCACGTTTTCAATTTTCCGAAGCGCGCTGTCAATGAAGCTTTGGCCACCAAAACCCGGGTTGACGCTCATGATCAAGACCAAGTCGATGTCATCGATGACCCAATCAAGCACATCCAATGGCTCGGCGGGGTTAAAGGTGAGCCCGACTTTGACACCATGACCCTTGAGGGCCTGGATGCTGCGGTGCACGTGGGTCGATGCATCAGGGTGAAAGCTCACCAAATCGGCGCCGGCTTGCGCAAATGCCGCAGCCAAGGCGTCAACGGGACTCACCATCAGGTGAACATCGATGGGCACCGCTACGCCAGCTGGCGTTTTGGCATGCGGTTTGAGGGCTTGGCACACCATCGGGCCAAACGTCAGGTTGGGCACGTAGTGGTTGTCCATCACGTCAAAGTGAATCCAATCGGCACCCGCCGCGATCACGTCGCGGACCTCTTGGCCTAGGTTGGCAAAGTCAGCTGACAGGATGGAGGGGGCAATGCGGTAGGTCTTGTTTGTCATGTTGCACCGATAAAATTTTCCAGTCGCTATTGTCGCAGTCTTCCGAAGGCTGTGGATCGCGGCTAATATTCACCCATGGCTTCTTCCTATTCCGTCCGAATTTCAGCAGTGCCGCACTTCATTGAGGCGCAGTCAAAGCCTGCCCAGGGGCTTTTTACGTTTGCTTACACCATCACCGTGGCGAATGAGGGCACGGTTGGTGTGCAGCTGATCGCCCGCCATTGGGACATTGAGGACGCGACCGGTCAAATCGAGACAGTTGATGGCTTGGGCGTGGTTGGCAAGCAACCGCTGCTGCAACCGGGGGAGTCCTTTGAGTACACCAGTGGCGCCCAATTGCGGACCTCTGCGGGCATGATGAGTGGCTTCTTTTTCTTTGTAGCCGTTGATGGCACCCGATTTGAAACCACCGTGCCGCCATTCGTCTTGCAGGCTGCGGGCACGGCCCCAGGCCTTCTTCACTAACCCCAACGCGCGGGGTTTGTCTTTTTGTAGCGCCCACGCGCTGCAACACCAACCGCGTTTCACAGCCCGTTTTATCGGTTTTCTATGGAATTTCTTCCGTCATTTCCGCTGCAAGTCAGCACCCTCTTTTTCTTTGGCTTTTTGCTGTTTTGCGGGGCGCTTGGAGGTTATTTGGCGCACCGCGTCCCGTGGATCCCCAGTATTACCGGCTTCATGTTAGTGGGGCTGATCGCGGGCCCCAATGGTCTGCACTTGTTCGGTTTCGAAACCCTTGAACGCACCAAAATTGTGATCGATATCGCCTTGGCGTTGATCCTGTACCGCTTAGGCTTGTCGATTGACCTGCGGGCGGTGATCAAAGACAAAGGGCTGTTATTGGTTTCGTTGGTCGAGAGCACGCTGACGTTTGCGGCGGTTTACTTCGCATTGACGTGGTTCGGCATCCCCAAATTGCCTGGTGCCGTCATTGCGGCCATTGCTATTTCTTCATCACCTGCGGTTCTGATCCACGTGGCGCACGAGCTCGGCGCGAAGGGCGTCACCACCGACCGGTCGGAGGCTTTGGTCGCACTGAACAATGTGTTTGCATTTATGGTTTTTGCCGGACTCTTGCCCCTGCTGTACCACCAAAATAACGCCCCACTCAGCACCATGGTCGGCGGACCTGCCTATCAGTTACTCGGGTCCACCTTGCTTGGCGGCTTCATGGGGTATGCCCTACACCGTGTCGCTGGTATCACCAAAGGCGCCTCCCAGTACAGCCTAGCGTTGGTGGTTGGCGCGGTCAGTATGACGCTGGGCTTGGCATTGACTTTTGAGTTGTCAGTGCTGTTCGCGCCGCTGGTATTGGGCACGGTTGTCAGCAGCTTGGAGCGTGAAGATCTGTTGGCAGACATGGAATTTGGACCCGCATTCGAGTTATTTTTTGTCGCCTTGTTTGTCTATGCCGGCGCCAATTTACACCTCAAAGAAATGCTGGCATTTGCGCCCGCTGCGCTGGTTTTTGTGGCGGCACGCAGCTTGGCGAAGTGGGTGGGCGTCTCGGCCACCGGTGCGCTGGTGGGGTGGTCCCGCGCCACCAATTTGAACGCTGGCCTGATCTTGCTGCCCATGGCAGGGATGGCGATTGGCTTGGCAAACACCACCACCGCTCAGTTCCCTTACTCTGGCTCTGTGGTCGCATCAGTCGTGTTTGCAGCCGTCGCTATCTTGGAGACAGTGGGCCCCCCGATGGTGGCTCGCGCATTATTTTGGTCGGGTGACGCTGACGACCACAAGCCCAC
>JBMTSM010000246.1:0-3056 GCA_049448275.1 Burkholderiaceae bacterium | reverse complement strand
GAGCATCACGCAAATATACCGCTTGTTTGCGTCACAACCGCTCGGACTGCGCGGTCTTAGGCTGCCAAACCATTAATCGCTTTTCAACCGCGCCAACCAACGAATCCAAGAAGAGCGCGAAGGCGGTCAGCACGACGATACCGGCGAAAACGGTGTTGACATCGAAGTTCCCCTCGGCCTCCAAGATCAAGTAGCCCACGCCACCTGCGGACCCCAGATATTCACCAACGACCGCGCCAACAAACGCCAAGCCCACGCTGGTATGAAGGCTTGAGAACACCCAGCTGGTCGCACTCGGTAAATAAACGCTGCGCAGCAACTGCCGCTGGTTAGCACCCAGCATGCGGGCATTCGCCAGCAGTGTGGGACTCACCTCACGCACGCCTTGGTATACGTTGAAGAACACAATAAAAAAGACAAGGGTCACACCAAGCGCGACCTTCGACCACACACCTAAACCGAACCACACAGCAAAGATGGGCGCCAAAATCACGCGAGGCATGGAATTAAGGGCCTTGATGTACGGATCCAAAATAGCCGAAGCGTTATCGTTCAAGGCCAGCCACAAGCCCATGCCCAAGCCAGATACCGTGCCGATGAAAAAGGC
The DNA here is from genome assembly GCA_049448275.1 of Burkholderiaceae bacterium. Classification (GTDB taxonomy): domain Bacteria; phylum Pseudomonadota; class Gammaproteobacteria; order Burkholderiales; family Burkholderiaceae_C; genus RS62. Next base: position 2,449 of record JBMTSM010000246.1, on the reverse strand, counting down.
CATGAAGGTTTCAAATAACGTGATCCCCAAGTGGCGATAAATCTCACCACTGGCAAACCAATGCCACACCCGGCTAGCCACTTCCAGCGGTCGTCCAAAGAAAAAGGCCGCCTGATCAGCGTTGTCGAAATAAATGGGGGGCAACAGATCGGGGTCAGTGAAGACGTGCCACATTAAAATGATGGCGCCCAGCAAACCAAATTGCGCGGTACGCAACCGCCAGCCTTTAATTCCGCCGCTGCTCATGCTGAAACCTCCATCTGGCGGGCATAGCCTTTCAAAACTTCCTCACGCAGGACCGACCAAATTTGCTCATGCAACTCAATGAAGCGCGGATGAACGCGAATCTCGGCCACATCACGGGGTCGATCTAAATCAATCACAAACTCACCAATTGGCCGTGTCGCAGGGCCAGCCGATAACACGACTACGCGGTCTGACATCGCGATCGCTTCGTCCAGGTCATGCGTGATGAAGAGCACCGCCTTACGCTTGGCCTGCCACAACGCCAACACCTCGTTTTCCATGAGTTGACGCGTTTGAATGTCCAATGCCGAGAAGGGCTCATCCATCAAGATGATGTCTGGATCAAGAATCAGCGTTTGCGCCAGCGCGGTGCGCTTGCGCATACCACCTGACATTTGGTGCGGATAGCGGTTCTCAAAGCCCCCTAAACCCACGCGCTTGAGCCATTCGCCGGCCGCTTTTGCTGCCTCAGCCTCACTGACGCCCCGGAATTCCAACCCTGCGGCAACGTTTCCTATCGCATTACGCCACGGCATGAGGGCCTCTGCTTGGAACATGTAACCTGCCCGGGCATTGATGCCCGTGAGGGGCTCTCCAAACACCTCCACACTGCCGGACGAGGGCTCCAGCAAACCCGCCGCTACGTTGAGTAGCGTGGATTTACCGCAGCCCGTTGGACCGACGACGGACACAAACTCACCAGGCGCCACGTGTAACGTCGTGTCACCAACGGCGATGTACCGTTCACCCGCTCGCTCATTGGAGGCGAACACGCATGAGATGCCATTGAACGCCAATGCAGGCGCCTGATTATTTGTAGTCATCATTTACTTGGGAGCGCGTTTGACGAACTCGTTGGTGAAGGTTCGGTTGAGATCAATCGCGTCAGCCTTGATTTTGTCGTCAAAGGCCACCAAGGACTTCAGCGCTGTCTTGGTGCCTTCCTCAGAAATCATGCCGTCGGGTGACATCGCCTCCTTCAAGCTGTTGAAGGTCAACTTGTAAAGCTCAGGGTCGCCCATGCTGTAGCTAGCGGGGACTGTTTTGAGGACGTCATCAGCGCTGGCCTGCTGAATCCAACGCGCGGCTTTGACCATCGCGTTGGTCAAACCTTGCACGGTTTTGGGGTTGGCCTTGATAAAAGTCTCAGGCGCGTAAAGTGAACCGGCGGGCATGTCGCCGCCGAATACCTCACGTGTGGCTGACATCTTGCGCGTATCGACCAAAACCTTGATCGCACCATCGCGCTCCAATGAGGAAATCACTGGGTCAAGGTTCGCGATCGCGTCAATCTGACCTGTCTTCATAGCAGCCACGGCACCAGAACCCGCGCCCACACCAATGAACGACACCTCTTTTGAGTTAACGCCTGCGCCGTCCAACACGAAACTCGCGACCATGTTGGTCGAGGAGCCTGGCGCGGTCACACCGATCTTTTTACCTCTTAAGTCGGCCAAGGTTTTGTAATTAGGCATGGTCTTTGTCGATACAGCCAACACAATTTGGGGCGCGCGCGCTTGCTGCACAAACGCAGTGAAATACTGCTTCTTCCCTTGTAATTTAATGGTGTGCTCATAGGCACCTGACACCACATCAGCAGAGCCGCCAACGACGGCTTGCAACGCCTTAGAACCGCCCGCAAAGTCAACAATCTCGACGTTGACCCCTTCTTCCTTAAAGTAGCCACGCTGCTCGGCAATAGTCAAAGGCAGGTAATAAAACAGCGATTTACCGCCAACGGCGATCGTCACTTTTTCGACCTCTGCGTGGGCAGCGCCTTGGAACGCCATCAACGCAACTGCGGTGGTTAGGCCAATGGCAAAACGTCTTGTGAATTTCATTGTTGTCTCCCAATTCGTGATAAAAGTTTGTGTCTGGTTTCGTCAATTTGGGAATTGACTCTCGGAATTTATAAAGAATTCAGGCTAACGCAAGTCACCTAGGCGAAACCATAAAACACCCTATTGCCGTAAGGAATTTCCTGTGCTTACTTTCGCGCTCGCCGTGTTTTTTTTGATCATCACGCCCGGACCCGGAGTGCTATCGGTCGCGGGCGTGGGCGCCTCTTTTGGGGCGAGGCCGGGTGCGCGCTACATCGCGGGGTTGTTCATTGGCACCAATTTGGTCGGATTGGCGGTGGTCTCAGGACTTGCCGCCATTCTGCTGGCCAGCGACCAGATTCGCACCGGGCTACTGATCGCCT
>JBMTSM010000245.1:0-3075 GCA_049448275.1 Burkholderiaceae bacterium | reverse complement strand
ACACTGACCGCACAAGCCGCGCGCGCGTTTTACGAAAAAGCGGGCACCATCTTGGTCGGCCCGACGCCAGCCCTCCTAGAGACTCGTCATCTGGAGATTCCCAACCGCGATGGCCATCGAATGCGCGCCACGTTGTGGGTACCGAGCGTCGCTGCGCGCGGCGTGTTGCTGTATTTCCACGGCGGGGGATTCACGATTGGCAGCCCCACAACGCACGCTGGGCTGTGTCAACAGCTTGCGGTACAGGCCAATTGCGCGGTGCTGTCGGTCGATTACCGCTTAGCCCCAGAACACCCCTTTCCCGCAGCCGTCCATGATGCCTTTGATGCATTGGCATGGCTTCAAACCCATCACCACACGCTGGCGCCACAGTTGGACCTTGTCAGTCATTTGCATGCGGTTGGCGGCGACAGTGCCGGCGGCACATTAGCGGCAGCCAGTGCGATTCACGCGCGTGAACAGGGATGGTCATTGGCGTTGCAATTGCTGTTTTACCCCGGCACTGGTGCACACCAAGACACCCCGTCGCACGAGCGATTTGCAAACGGCTACGTGCTCACGCGTGCAGATATAGACTACTTCTTCAGCCACTACATACCCGACCGCTCGATGCGCACGGATTGGCGTTTTGCGCCGCTGCTCGCTGACGACCATTCCGGATTAGCAAGGACATGGATTGGTTTGGCCGAATGCGATCCGCTGGTTGACGAGGGCATTGCGTACGGTGATGCCTTGCGCTTGGCCGGTGTCGCGGTTGACCTTGAAATTTACAAAGGCGTCGTCCACGGCTTTATCAATTGGGACCGCGCAATTCCAGAGGCAAAAGCCGCCCACCGCGATGCCAGTGCCGCACTGCGGCGCGCTTTTGCTTAACTATACTCAGCAAAAACAAACCAATAAAAGGTAAGTAAAAAATGCAACCCACTGAGTTCCGCTGTCGCGAGCGTTTGCGTGTGCGCTGGTCCGAGGTCGATTTACAAAAGATCGTCTTCAATGCCCACTACCTGACTTACGTTGACACGGCAATGGCCGCCTATTGGCGACGCTTGGCCATGCCCTACGAGGCAACCATGGCGGCACTCGACGGTGATGTCTTTTTAAAGACCACCACGCTGACCTACCACGGCCCAGCGCAATACGACGATGTATTGGATGTGGGCATGCGCTGTGCGAAAACAGGTCGTTCGTCGATGCAGTTTGAGGCGGCCATTTGGCGCGGTGGCGAGTTGCTGACTGAAGCGCAGTTGGTCTACGTCTACGCCCATCCCAAAACCAAAGTCAGCACCGCGATACCGGAAAAATTAGTGACCTTATTCCAAGACTTTGAGGCCGGTAAACCAGTCACACACCTCACGCTCGGCGATTGGACGCAACAGTCGCCTATGGCGAGCGCGGTACGCACGGCGGTTTTTGTGGAAGAGCAGGGCATTGCCCGCGAAGACGAGTGGGATGCCATGGATGCCCATTGCACCCACGCCGTGGTGACCAACCGTTTTGACCAACCGCTGGCGACGGGTCGCTTGCTACCGGCGGTTGAGGGTGTTGGCACCATCGGCCGCATGGCGGTGATACGCGCCGTGCGAGGCAGCGAACTGGGCCGACAAGTGTTGGAGTCCCTGTGCGATGCCGCCGCAAAACGGGGCGATCACCGTGTCACCCTGCACGCACAACGCAGTGCTGAGGCTTTCTATGCACGGCAGGGGTTTCAGGTGGTGGGCGAGCCTTATGAGGAAGTTGGAATTCCGCACGTGACCATGGTGCGAGACGTCGCCCGCTAACCCATGCGCAGATACTGGGGGCCCACGGAGATAGCCTGATCAATCGCGCCGTTGACATAGGTCCATTCCTGCAGGCCAAAGGTGTCCGTTTGCGCGGAGTTGACCCAGATCAGGGTGCTGCTGCGCGTGCCGTAGTCTTTCTCCGCCCAGTCGACAAAACAAGCCGAGAGCGCATGCAGCGCTGAGCGGTCAAAGGCAGACGATGTCCGCGCGCTGACTGGTGGCTCATATCGTTGGCGATCTTGCAGCGCCTCGAGTAACGCGACCTGCATGGCACCTGACGGCATCTCCTTGGCTAAGGTGTCAGGCGATGCTTCGGTGGCTTCGAGGATCGCTTGACGCAGGGCGATCACCTTGGGCCATGGCGTATCGAGGCTTGCATTCGACAACACATGGATACCGCTTTCCAGCGGACATCCCCACCACCCGACGCCCATCGGTACCAGCTGGTTGTCGACGCAATCGGCCGCCGTTTCTGACTGATTTCGCAAAAAATGCCAAACGCCTGAGGTCAGATCACCCAGTACCACGTTGCACCCGCCAAAATCACCGCCCACATGCCGCCCAAGCCACGCGGTTAAGGAAGCACCCTCTAGCCAATCCGAACACAAGAGCCCACGGCTGAGTCGTGCCTTTTCGATCAGCGCATCGGTGGGGCGTATGTTGGTCAGCATGGCAATGCGACCATTGCGTGCACAGCCCATCCACGTGCCACCATCGGTCAGATCGCGGCCAGAGAGCACTTGAACGCCGTTATCGAGTTCCCAAGGCGCTGCCGCTTGCGTCGGTCTGCTGCGTCGTTCGTCTCGATTGGCCGCAACCAAGAGTGGCAACCCTGGCGCAGTTTGGAGACAAAACGCAATGATGCACATGCCTCAAATATCGTCGCGGATACGGTAGGGAAGGGGCTGCACCACCATCACAGGACCATCTGCTGCGCCGAGCGCCACAGCATGGTCAGCGACCGCTGTTTGTAGGCTCACCGTGAGTGCCCATTGGCCAGCTAAAAAACCCGCTGCGGCCACAACGCCGCACTCCTCACCATCGGGTCCGGCAGTGAACACCGGCATGCCTGGCTCGACGACCTGCTGCTGGCTGGGGTCCGAGAACGTGTAGACCGCGGCACGTCGCTTGATGGCGCCCCGAAATTGGCTGCGCGCAACGACCTCCTGGCCTGGGTAGCATCCCTTTTTGAAACTGACCCCATCAACCGACTCGTAATTGATCATCTGCGGTACAAAGTGCTCGGTAGTCGCCTGCGTAACCATCGCCACACCGCTGAGCGCGCGGTGAAAAG
>JBMTSM010000244.1:0-3076 GCA_049448275.1 Burkholderiaceae bacterium | reverse complement strand
GCACAGCTTGACGCAGGCCTCCGTGAGGCGCCGCAGATGGTTTTCTTGTCGGCGCAGTTGAATCCGCCCAAGAAGCGAATGAAACAAGTTATCCCCCCATTAGCGTGCGCGGCAGCCAGGTCGCAATGTCAGGGAAAAAGCACAACAATACAATCGCCACCACCATGCACAGCATAAAGGGTATGGAGCCGCGCAAGATGGTGGTGAGCTTCACATCGGGCGTGATGCCATTGATGACAAACAGGTTCAAACCAACCGGCGGCGTAATTAAGCCAAGCTCCATGTTGATGGTGAGCACCACGCCGAACCAAATAGGGTCAAAGCCCGCGGCGGTAATAACGGGCAAGATGATGGGGGTGGTCATCAAAATAATGGCCGCCGGTGGCAAAAAGCACCCAAGCACCAACAACATCAAGTTAATGGCCGCCAGCAACACCCAGCGGTTCACGTCCATATCGGCAATGGCCTGCGCCACGGACTGCGTGACCATGGACGATGACATGGCGTAGCCAAACAGCACCGACATGCCAATAATCATGAGCAGCATGCCCGACTCGCGCAACGAGTCGCGCAAAATCGCCCACAGCGCGCTTGGGTGCCAGATGCGGTACATCGCCACGACCATGATCAAGCATAGCGCTGCACCCACGCCGGCGGCCTCTGAAGGGGTTGCGATACCGCCATACAAGCTATAAATGACCCCAACGATCACCAACATCAAAGGCACCAACTTGGGCAGCAACTCAAAACGCTGTGCCCAGGTGTAGGCTCGGCCGGTGAACACCTGTGTGTTACCGCGCCGCCAGCTGATGAACAACGCCCACGCAATGAACAAGCCGGTAAGCATGAGCCCGGGCAAGATACCGGCCAAAAACAAGCCCCCAATCGAAGTTTCGCTGGCGATGCCATACAAAATCATGGTCACGCTTGGCGGAATCAAAATACCCAAGGTACCGCCCGCGGCAATGGCGCCGGTGGCCAAATCGGCATCGTAACCACGGCGGCGCATTTCGGGTATGCCCATTTTGCCGATGGCCGCACAAGTGGCTGGCGAAGAACCCGTCAGCGCTGCAAATAAAGCACATGCACCAATATTCGAGATAACAAGCGAACCCGGCACCCGGTACAACCAACGCGCCAGCGCCTCGTACAAATCGCTGCCCGCACGAGACGAGGCCACAGCCGCGCCCATCAAAATAAACATGGGAATCGATGCCAGGGTGAAGTCATCAAGCCCAGCAAACACTGTTTCAGGCAAAAAGTTCAGCGCGTTCCAGCCATCATTCAGAAGCATGAACACCAGGGCTGTACTGCCCAAGGCAAACGCAATGGGCATACCGGTGGACAGCAAAATCAGCGCCACCACGAAAAACGCCACACCTATCAACGTGGGCGTCATACCTCACCCCCCAACGAAAAAGGCGAATGTTTGCCCTTGGCCAGCGCCCAAACATCCACCATGTACTGCAAGCAAATGAGCCCCATACCTACGGGCAGGGCCAGGTAAGGTATCCACAACCGCGCACGCCATATAGACGCGGTGGTAAGACCCAGTTGATAGGCCTCGTACCACCAGTGAAGGGTGGAGTAAAAAAATAAAGCGCAAAAGGTAAGCGCCAGCAACGACGCCACCCAACCCAGCACGTGCCGCCCACGCGTGCCAAGCATGAGTGGCACCAAGTCAACGTTAACGTGGCCCTTGGTGAGCAAAATGTACGGCGCGCCTAAAAAGGTGGCAGCAATCAGCGCAAAAGTAACAAACTCGGTTTGCCAAATTGACGACTGCCCCAGCACGGCCCGCACAAACACCATGTGGCAAACCACCAGCACCGACAGTACCAATAAGCCAGCGGCAAAGATGCCACTGGCCATTGACAAACGGGTTACCCATCGATGCAGCCACGCCACGCGGTTGGTCCTGCCCTGGCTTTACTTAACGGCCAGCGCCTTAGCAATCAACGCGTCACCGCCCGGCACCTTCGAGCCGAACGTTTTGTATGAGGTACGCTGGGCCACAGCACGCCACTGGTCGGCTTGGGCTTCTGTTAGGTTAACCACCTGAACGCCAGCTTTTTTGTAGGCTGCGACCAGCTTCTCATCGAGCTTTTTGGACTCAGAGGCAAAGTACGCCTCGGCCTTTTTAGCCGCTGCCATCAGCGCGCTTTTCTGCGCGTCGTTGAGCTTGGCCAGGCTCTTAGAAGAAATCAGCATGGGTTCGTACATGAACCACATGGTTTGGTCGCCAGGGGCGGTGAGGCACTTGAGCTGCTCGTACAAACGAAACGACACAAAACTACCCGATGAGGTGTCAGTGCCCTGCGCCACGCCCTGCTGCAGCGCGTTGTACACCTCGTTGGAGGGAATGGACAAAATCGACGCACCGGCGCCACGCCACATCTCGGCAAAGGTGGCGCCGGCCGAGCGAATCTTCAGACCATCGGCATCTTTGGGCTCAACAATGCACTTGTCTTTCCCACCAAAGGCGCCAGCCAGCCACGCATCCGCCAAAACCTCAACCCCGCCTTTCTTCATGATGGCGCGAATGTCATCCATAAACGGCGAGGCGTTTACACGCTGAGCATGCTCGTGATTTTTTACCAATCCAGGCATCAGCGTCGAGCCAAACTCGGGGTGAAAGCCCGAGGCGTAATCCAACGGGTACAGCGTCATATCAATTTGACCCGTGAGCATGGCTTTCCACTGTTCTTTGGCCTTGACCAAGCTGGCGCCGGGGAACACTTGAATGGTCAAACCCACATTGGCGGCCGCCACTTCGCGCGCGACCATTTGAACCATTTCGTCCCGCACGTCGCCTTTGCCACCAGGGAACTGGTGCGATGCTTTGAGCACCACATCGGCCTGAGCGCCCAGGCATACACTGGCCAAGGCTAAGGCTGCGAGCACACGTCGCTTGAACTGAGTCTTCATGAATGTCTCCTTGGTACGGCGGTTACCGCCTTGGTGTGTTCGAACAAAGGGGAAATCATAGTGCCAAGTCATGCGTTCGGCTAGCGTGCAAGGGATAATCTGGGTATGAACCCCAACCTTCAAGCCCTGCAGCCCTACCCCTTTGAGC
>JBMTSM010000243.1:0-3102 GCA_049448275.1 Burkholderiaceae bacterium | reverse complement strand
CGCACCCCGGCGCATCGGTCAGGCGTTTTTGGGCACCGGCGTTGAGTTTCAGGCCGTTAGGCGGTCGGTGGACGAATTCGTGCAGCAAAACATGCGCGACAGCAACAGCGACTTGGCAACACAAAAGCCCTTGGTGGATTACGCCAATCGTGTGGTGGACATCATGGGGTCTGAAGACTCGGGCTTAGCCACTGCGCTGGACCAGTTTTTTGCCTCAGCACGCGAACTCTCTGCAGATCCTTCAAGCAGTATTTTGCGCGGCGCATTTTTGCGCGATACTGAAGGTCTTGCCTCGCGTTTTAATGAGGTTGCTGGCCAACTCGAGGCGGTTAAGGCCGAGACCAAAGACTACATGGATACCGCCTCAGCCGAGCTGAATACGCTGGCTTCGCAGTTGGCGGCGGTGAATGGCCAACTTTCCAAGCGCAACAGTGTCGAAGTGCAGCCCGCCACGTTACTGGACGAGCGGGATTTGCTTTTACAAAAGCTCTCTGCTTTTGCCCGGATCAAGCCCACGTTTGCTGCCAATGGTGAGGTCAGCGTGTCGCTTGCCAACTCGTTAGCAAAGGGTATGCTCGTCGAAGGACAAGATGCGAGAACCTTAGCCATCGTTGGTGACGCTGCCAATGGCACACGCTACGAGGCGCTACTGGATCCTTATGGTGACAAGGAAGTGGTGTCGGGTTTTAGTAGTGGAGAGATCGGGGGCTTACTTGCTTTCACAGAGCAAGTGCTGGGCCCGGCCGAAAGCCGGCTCAACCACTTGGCGCAGGTATTGGCCCAAGAGGTTAATCAAATTCACCAAAATGCCTTGGATGGCTACGGCAACCAGGGCGGCGTGATATTCGCTTTTGATGCAGGTCAGGTCGAGGGGGCAGCCAGTATTGGCGTGGCGCTGGACGATCCCAGAAAGATTGCCACGGCAGCGATGTTTCGCGCCAGCGAAAGTCCATCCAATCCAAGCCGTGTGCGGGTGGATTGGAGTTTTGAGGAACCGCTGCGCAACGACTTAACTCCCAGCCTTTTGTCAACTGCATTTGAAAATAACCCGGATCTAGCTTATTCGGTATCGGTTGATGCAGGCAAAAACTTGAGTGCAGTGGCCACGGTGGCACAAGGCAGTGAAGATGTGGTGGTGTACTTTGATGACGCACAACAGGGGCAACAGCTGCAGGTAATCACCGCCGATGGTGCGCACTTGTTGGGTGCTGAGCTCACCTTGGATCAGCAAGCTGAACTGGCGATTGCTCAGCCTGCGTTGATTGATCGAGACGCCATTTACACGACGACTTATTTGAATCAATCTGGGGCGCAGGCCTATAAGCAGCTCGACATGTTCATTGGGGCAAAGGCAAGCCCCGTCACCACCGAGCAATTCAGCCCACAAGGGGCATCCTTGGGTGACCAAACAGCGGCGGCGGTGTTACAAGGCAAAGCCATTGCGGCGGCGCAGACCGGTACAGTGGTCGCCGCTGGGCAGGTGAAATTCAATCATGTGGTGATGGAGGCACTGACAACCGCGGTCGGTGACGAGTTGCAAGCGTCGGACGTGGCCACTTGGTTGTCGCGAGCGGTGGTGCGGCCCTTGGGTAGCGCGCAAGGCAGCTTGGTGGTTGCCTCGTCTGACATTGATCTGACTCAAGAGCTCAACTTAACGGGCTATCAGGGTGTGACCGCCGGCATTCAACCGCCCACTGGGGGGCACGCCAACCTTACCGCCTTGGTTGCCGCCATCAACGAATACAGTGGCATCACACGCATTGATGCCAGCGTTGACGTGAACGGGGACTTAAGCCTTGACATGCAGGCAGGTTATACCGCTTCCACGGTGCAAGCAGTGGCCAACGCCGCGGGTGTGCCTGGTGTGACCGTCAGTGCGCAGACCGATATCGTCATTGCCGCAGACGACCTGGATTTAAGCAAGTCGCTGAGCCTTTATGGCCGATCAGCGGGGGTCGGCAACCAACTTGATTTAAGTCCGCCGGCAGGCACATGGAGTTCCGCCAAGGAACTGGCGCTGGCCATTGAGTCAAACGCCAATCAAACGGGCGTGACGGCGTACGTCACCCTTGAAGGCTCGTTGGTTATCACCAATCTTGATAGCGTCGCCGGTGAGGATATCTACATTGGCCCCAACACGGTGGGGGGGCTGCCCAACAATGCCCTTGGTGTAAGCGCTGGTTGGCAAAAAGGTGCGATTGCCATCACGCGTGACGTTGACAGCATGATCGAAGGCGTGGAGGATGTGGCTGACATTCGCCTTGGCATGGGAGAAGGCGGAAGCCCTTGGTTGTTGCAACAGCTGGGGCTACGGGTGGGGGCGCACATTGGCGAGCGGGCAGCCGCTGACCTAAAGGTGTTGGTAACGGGTGAAGGCACCGCTTCGGTCTCGGCGACTTATGGAGCCAGTGAAGCAGATGTGAAGTCATTGCTGCGCGCACAGCCCTTTGAAGTGCAGTTCACCGCGATTGACACTTATCAGGTTGTCGACGTCAACACCGGAACGGTGATGGCACAGCGCCGATTTGACCCTCATGTTTTGCCGCCAACGTTGGCGTTCATGGGTATGTCGCTTACCTTTACCTCGCCGCCCATGCAGGGCGATCGGTTTATGGTTGACGGTAACCACGATGGGGTAGGCGACAACCGTGCACTGTTGACCCTGGTGGAATTGCAAGACAAGGCGGTTATGCCGGGCGAGATGACGCTGACCGATGCCTACATCAATCAGGTCTCGCAAATCGGCAATATTTCACGACAAGCCAAGGTGGCGCAAGAGGCGTTGCAAGTGGTTTATGAGCAAGCAATCGAGACGCGTGAGCAGGTCTCGGGCGTCAGCTTGGATGAGGAGGCGGCCGACTTGATCCGTTTTCAGCAGGCCTACCAAGCATCAGCCAAAGTGATGCAGACCGCCAGTACCCTGTTTGACGCCATTCTTACGGTGAGGTAATCGTAGATGAAAGTATCCACCAGCTACCTTTTTGACCGTGCCACCGGTCAAATGGCGGATGTGCAAAACCGCCTTGCCAAGATTCAAGCGCAGGCGGCACAAGGCAAACAGGTGATTGCCCCCAGCGACGCCCCCGAGCAAGCGGCTGCGAT
>JBMTSM010000242.1:0-3103 GCA_049448275.1 Burkholderiaceae bacterium | reverse complement strand
TTGCGTTCAAAGAGTCCGGTAGGTGTTGACATGGGCAAGGGCGCAAGAAAAGTGACACAAAAAGTGACACAAAACCGCCAATCGCCATGCCCATTCCGTTGTAAGTCATTGATTGCCAATAACTTGCAAGAAGAAGGGTGACGAGCCTTGACCCCGGCACTGACTCTACAGTTAGGGCTGCTTGGTTCCCCACCTGACCCGGTTGGCTGCTTTGCCATGCGGGAAGGCCCGTCGCCCCCATTGTAACGCCCTCAATTTAAAATTGCCGATCGCTAGCGCATAGAATAAACGGCATATGTCGTACACCGTTCTCGCCCGTAAATACCGCCCACGCAACTTTTCGGAGCTGGTGGGGCAGGCGCACGTCGTACAGGCACTCGGTAACGCGCTCACGACTCAGCGTTTACACCATGCATACTTGTTCACCGGGACACGCGGCGTTGGTAAGACAACGATTTCGCGGATTCTTGCGAAATCCCTCAACTGCGTTGGCACTGACGGACAAGGTGGCATCACCGATCAGCCTTGCGGCGTTTGCCAAGCGTGCGTCGATATCGACCAGGGTCGTTTTGTCGATTACACCGAATTAGACGCGGCGTCTAACCGGGGTGTTGACGAGGTGCAGAGCCTGCTTGAGCAAGCGGTTTACAAGCCTGTTCAGGGGCGCTTCAAGGTTTTCATGATTGACGAGGTTCACATGTTGACCAACACCGCTTTCAATGCGATGTTGAAGACCCTTGAGGAGCCTCCCGAATACCTGAAGTTTGTATTGGCCACCACTGATCCGCAAAAGGTACCGGTGACGGTTCTTTCACGGTGCTTGCAATTCAACTTGAGGCCCATGCCACCGGACACCATCGTGGCGCACCTCGAGCAAGTGTTAGCCGATGAGTCTGTTCCCTTTGAGGTGGGTGCGCTGCGCTACGTGGCACGCGCGGCGCAAGGTTCTATGCGCGATGCCTTATCCCTGACCGACCAGGCGATTGCTTACGGTAATGGCGCGCTAAATGAAGAACCCGTGCGCAAGATGTTAGGGGCGGTTGATCGCAGTCACGTATTGGGTTTGATTGAGGGTTTGGCCCTCAACGAGGGGGCCCGGGTCGTTGCCATGGTCGACGAGGCGCGCATACAGGGTCTGAGTGCCGCGACCTTGCTGGAGGAAATGGCCAGCACCTTGCAACGCATGGCTGTGATCCAGGTCACGGGTGAGGGTGATACCACTGACCCTGACCACGCGTCCCTCATGGCGCTGGCCGAAGCCATGCCAGCCGACGAGACGCAGTTACTTTACAGTTTGTGTATTCATGGACGAGCAGACCTCGGGTTGGCGCCTGATGAGTACGCGGCGTTGACCATGGTTTTGTTGAGGCTGTTGGCGTTCAAGCCAGGTGCTGTGCAGGCATCAACGGAAAAAAAAAGCCCAAATCTGAGGCCTAAGCCGCTACTGCCGAGCGAGCCTCAGGCATCGGAGCCTGAGCCTGAGTCGCAGGGTATGCCTCCGTTCGATGTCATCGAGCCGACCTCAGATGCCATCGAGTCCATTGCGCCTGAGGCGGTGGTTCCTGACGAGGTTTTGGAGCCATTGGTTGTGGTGCCTGTGAAAGAGGCGACACCCGATGAGCTCATGGTTCGACACACACCCAGTGTCCCCGAAGGGTTGCTCACCACACCCGAGGGAGATGTCTGGTTCACCACTGTGCAGCGATTATTGGCTGAGGAGCGGGTGACCGCTTTGGTTCGTGAGTTGGCTTTGCAGGCTCAATTGGTTGCAATTGACGAGTCGGTTACACCGGCTCATTGGCTGCTGCGTATCGAGCGGGAATCACTCAACCAAGGCGCGACTCGTGAGCGACTGGCAACGGCGTTGAACGAGGCGGGAATAGTGGTCACGCTGGCAGTTGAATTGGGTTTGGTCCAAGACACACCCGCCAAGCGCATAGCCTTTGCCACCGAACAAAAACTGGCAGATGCGCGAGCGGTTATGGAAAATGATCCGTTCGTTCAGCACATGATGCGAGACTTTGGGGCGACCATCGTGCCCGGTACGCTCAAGCCGCAGGAAGCGACATAGTTTTATTTTTGAACTGAACCAAGAGAGGAAGCAAGATGTTTAACAAAGGACAAATGGCAGGCTTGATGAAGCAAGCGCAGGCCATGCAAGAAAATTTGAAAAAGGCGCAGGCAGAGTTGGCCACGATTGAGGTCGCAGGCCAAGCCGGTTCTGGCCTGGTGAAGGTTCAAATGACCTGTAAGTACGACGTAAAACGTGTTGAAATCGATGCGTCCTTGATGGCTGACGACAAGGAAATGTTGGAGGATTTGGTAGCGGCCGCTTTCAATGACGCTGTGCGTCAGGCTGAGGCAACGTCCGAGCAGAAGCTGGGCAAGATCACCGCTGGTATGCCCGGCGGTATGAAGCTGCCTTTCTAACGGTGGCCAAACCCTCCGCCCTCGAAAACCTCACGCAGGCCTTGCAATGCCTGCCAGGGGTAGGTGCGAAGTCAGCCGCGCGGATGGCCTTTCATCTGATGCAACAGGATACGGTAGGCGCGAAGACGCTTGCACGCGCACTGGATGATGCGGTTGCGCGGCTGCGTCATTGCAGCAGCTGCTACACGCTCACAGAGGACGCGCAGTGCGCCACGTGCCTAGACCCTGCCCGCGATCAGACGCAGCTTTGCGTGGTCGAGACCCCAGCAGATCAAGCGGCGTTGGAGCGAACGCGCGCTTACAACGGGCTGTACTTTGTGTTGATGGGGAAGCTTAGTCCGTTAGATGGCGTGGGTCCGCGCGAAATTGGTTTGAAGCGGCTGTTCGATCGCATTAGCCCTGAGGGCGATGAGAGGGTGTCGGGGACACCGATTCAAGAGGTCATATTGGCCACTAATTTCACCGCTGAGGGTGAAGCCACGGCCCATGTGATTGGGCAGGCGCTGAAGGATTTGCCAGTCCGGGTCACCCGCTTGTCGCGCGGTGTGCCTGTAGGCAGTGAATTGGAATATGTGGATGTGGGCACAATCGCCCACTCATTCATCGACCGTCGTTAACGGATCTTCACGATCAGCGATTGACCAGCACGCAGACTGCGCGGGCTTTTCAGGTT
>JBMTSM010000241.1:0-3113 GCA_049448275.1 Burkholderiaceae bacterium | reverse complement strand
GCATGAGTTCGGCACGCAAATCATCGGCGCCACACAATGCCAGCGTGGGCACCCGAATCGGACGACTCATCAGGGCCCGCACTGAATCATGCGTCGGATCGGTTTTCGATGCGTCAAACATGGCGCGGTAGTAAGCCAGCGATGCACTCAAAACACCCGGTTGCTTGAGTGTGTCTTTGACTGAACGAATGTGAGCCTCGTCGGTATAACCCTCGGTCGTCCAGTAAGACCACAGGTAGTCGATGAAGGCCATATCGTCGTGGCGTAAGGCGGCTTCAGGCAAATCCTTCATCTGGAAAAACCACCAATGGAACGAGCGGTGTAGGTGTTTGGGTATCAGCAAACTTTTGGCCACCTCTGCGGGGTGAGGGACCGCCATCAGCACCGCGCTTTTAAATCGCTCGGGGTAGGCGGCAAGCAAGGCGTAGCCGATGATGGCACCCCAATCTTGACCCACGAAGTAGCTGGGTTGATCGGGGCTTAATTGCCTGACCAACGCACTGATGTCATCGACCAACGCTGCCTTGTCGTAACCGCTAACAGCGGGCGCGTCCGTGGGCGCATACCCCTTCAAAAAGGGCGCGACGACACGGTAGCCCTGAGCCGCGAGTGCCGGCATTTGGTGGCTCCATGTGTACGCGTTATCGGGAAAACCGTGAAGCAGCAGAACCAATGGACCCGACCCCTCAGTCAGGTAGGCGAAATTGATGCCGTTAGCAGTGATGTATTGGGTCATAAGTGATGATCACGCCACGAATGGCGCGCGTAAAAATCCTCGGAATCGCGCTCTACCCCCTCGGGTTGGCGCTTGCGTGAGACGGTAATTTGGAAAACGCAATAAGAACCTGCCAATGGCGATGCGCCCCTCCAGTCGTGCCAAACTCAAGCCCGCACACTGGTGGACACCAAAACCAAACGCCAAATGGCGGTTATTCGCGCGGTCCAGTTGCAACACATTGGGGGCTTCGAATTGTTCCGGATCGCGGTTCGCAGCACCAATACACAACGTGACCAGCGCACCCGCAGGCAACTGCGTACCCCCCACCTCACAGGCGATCACCGCACGTCGGTTGCCCAATTGATTAGAGGGCTCAAAGCGCAAAAACTCTTCTACCGCCGCCGTCAATAAGGACTGATGGGCTGCCGTGTCGTGTTGAGTCGTCGCAAGTTGTGCACGGAACGCTGCGGACACCTCGGGGTGCTCATCTAAGCAAACGAGGGCATTACCAATCAAATTGGTCGTTGTCTCGTGCCCCGCGTTCAAGATGAAGATGCAGTTTTGCAGTAACTCCGTCTCACTGAGCGACTCTCCATCCGTTTCGCCTTGTATGAGCCGCGTCAACACGTCGTGGTCTGGATTACCTGGATGGCGTCGGCGGTCCTGAACCAGCCACTTCAGGTAGTCGAGCATATCGGTCACCGCCTGGTTACCCGCTGCGTGTTGTTCGGCACTGAGCTTGGGCTCAAGGGCACCCAAAATCGCTAAAGACCAAGCTCGAAGTGGCCCTCGATCTGCGTGCGGAACACCCAGCAAATTACCAATAACCTCGACCGGAATCGCGGCAGCAAAGTCCTCGATAAGGTCGCCCCCACCTGCTTCCGCCAGCGTATCGAGCAAGCCGTCGACCAACGTGACCAATCCACCCTCCATTTCGGCAATGGCACGGCGGGTGAGCGCACCCATGATGAGTTTGCGCACGCGTGTGTGCAGCGGTGGGTCATTGAACACCAAGCTGGTGGTGTGGTGTTCAAACAGCGGTGCGGGACGCTGCGGATCGAATGGATCAATGTTGTACTTGGGGGCAAACTCCACACGCTTATCCGAGCTGAATGTCTCGGCGTCTCGGTAGACACGCACCAAATCCGAATACCGGGTCAGAAAGTAACTGCCATCGGGCATGCGGCGCACGGGATCGCTGCGCTGCAGCGCGGCGTAGACCGGGTAGGGGTCGGCGTAAAAATCAGGCGGCAAATCACGCAGATCAAAGTGCTCCGCAATTTGGCAAGCGCGCTCGGGTGTCATGGCGATCCTTTTAATCATCCCATCATGCCAAAAAAAGCGCACCGGGGCTGTCACCACCCGTGACATAGAATTCGAGCATATTTTTGCAAAGTTGATTCAGAAAGTCGGGTTGAATGTCGTTGGTTTTACAAAGTTTTATCGCAGATCGCTGGATCGGTCAGCAGGCCGCCCAATCACTTCATAGTGCGATCAACGGCAGTGTCGTTGCCCATACCCACAGCGAAACCATCGACTTCAGCGAGGCCGTCCACCATGCGCGCACGGTCGGCCTACCGAACCTGCTGAAGCTGGACTTCCAAGAACGGGCACAACGCCTCAAAGCGCTGGCTAAATACCTCGGTGAACACAAAGAAACCCTTTACGCCATCTCCGCCCACACGGGTGCGACACGCGTTGACAGTTGGGTCGATATCGAAGGGGGTGCGGGCACCTTGTTCGCGTATGCCGGTATGGGTAGTAATGAGTTGCCCAGCGGCAACCTGATCCACGAAGGACCTGCCTTCGCACTTGGTAAAAAAGGCGGCTTCGCGGGCACACACATTTTGGTACCGCGCGGTGGCATCGCGGTCCATATCAACGCCTTCAATTTCCCCGTCTGGGGCCTGCTCGAAAAATTCGCCCCCAGCTTCTTGGCGGGCATGCCCTGCATCGGTAAACCGGCTACGGCAACCAGCTATCTGACTGAGGCTATGGTTCGATTGATCGCGCAATCAGGCATTTTGCCCGCGGGTGCGCTACAACTGGTTGTGGGCTCCACGGGTGACCTGTTGGATCGGCTGAACGGACAAGATGTCGTGACCTTCACCGGCTCTGCGGACACCGCTGCGAAGTTGCGCATCCACCCCAATGTGGTCAAGCACAGCATCCCATTCAACGCGGAAGCGGACTCACTCAACTGCGCCATCCTCGGCCCAGACGTCACCCCTGATGACGAAGAGTTCGACTTGTTCGTGAAAGAAGTGGCGCGCGAGATGACGGTCAAAGCCGGTCAAAAGTGCACCGCGATTCGCCGTGCTATCGTGCCACGCGAGTACCTCGATGCAGTCGCAGAAAAGCTCAAAGCCCGTCTCGCGAAGGTTGTGGTCGGCGA
>JBMTSM010000240.1:0-3115 GCA_049448275.1 Burkholderiaceae bacterium | reverse complement strand
GCCATTTTGTTCACGCCACCAACGGTCGCGTTGATCTGGAACTTGGTGTTCCCTGTAAAGTCGAAATAACGCTCGTCACCAAACGCCGCGTTCAAGCGGTTCGTCAACTCTTTCGCAATAGCGACACCCGTCATGGTTGTGGTGCTACCGGCCAAGTCGCTCAGATCAACGGTCACGGGGTTGCCGGTACCATCGATATCGATGGTGAACATATCTGTTAAGTCAGAGGCAGAGACGTTGGCGAAGCTGTAGGTTGTATCAGCTGTCAGGTCAATGGTGGCTTTTTGGCCTACGATGGCTGCTGGCTGCGACGTGCGGCTATCGGTCAGGTCGTCCAACGAAAACATTTGGGTTTTGCCGTTAACCAAGAAGTCACTGACTTCGCTCTCAGGCTTGATCTCACCGTACTTGTTGACGTACAGGCGCTCGGCATTGTTGTCGGTGGCTTGGATCAATGAAGGGTTGACTTGAGAGTCACCCACAAATACGTAGGTTTGCCACTTGTTGAATGGGCTGATCTGGCTGGCGTTTTGTGTCTTGGCGTAGTAAACCGTAGCCAAGTAGCCGTTACCCCCCGAGTCATAAACGGTCAAGGCCGTGCTTTTGTTGTAGGTCGCAGGGTTGTCGCGGTTGAAGGGCTCGGTAATGACCTGCGCATCCGCAGGGAAGTTCAGGCCCAAGTTGATGAGTGATGTTTCCGCTGCCTCACCGGTCGTTTGTTGCGGGATCGTCAAGACATTGAGTGCCCCCAAATCCGCCTTACCAGAGCTGTCGACCGATGCCGCCATGAGTCGTTGTCCGGCTGAGTTCACCACGTTGTACTGGTCGTTCATCATGAACGAGCCGTTACGGGTGTAAATGTCTTGTAAACCGTCAGCGGACTTCAGTGGGAAGAAGCCGTCGCCGGTAATCGCGAGGTCAAGGGCGTTGGCGGAGAACGCCACGTTACCCTGACCAAACTCCTGGGTCACCTGCTTCAAGGCCACACCCTGACCAATCGTACTGGAGGCTTTTTGCAGCGGCGAGGTTGCAAAGATGTCACCGAAGTCGGCGCGGGAGCGCTTGAAACCTGTGGTGCCCACGTTGGCGATGTTGTTGCTGGTCACGCCCAGTTGAGCGGTTGCAGAGTTCAAACCAGTGAGGGATGTATAGAAAGACATTTTTGCGGGCTCCTAAAAGGAATCGGAAAACTTTTAAATCGAAAGGGTCAGCTGCACAGGACTTACATGCCGATGCGACTGACATCTGAAAGCGGCAAGGTTTTGCCGCCCTCGAATTCGAGTAACAAACTGTTGTCGGCTGAGTTGGTGCGTACCGCCACCACTTTGGCCACGGCCTTCACCGCGATATCGGTGGACTGACCGCCCACCACACCTGTGGCTTCAAAGCGATAAGCGCCATCGGGTACGGTGTTACCGGCGGCGTCTTTGCCGTCCCAACTTAAGCTGAAATCACCAACGGGTTGAGCGGGGTAAATTAACTCCCGCACAACACTGCCAGTGCTGTCCAGCACATTGACTTGAATGCCTGCGGCGCCTGTCGGCAGGTTGATCACACCTTCACCGCCGGCACCGCCGACGATGCGCACCGCGGCATCGGGTACTGAAACTGATTTACCGATTAAAGAGGCACTCGCCATGACACGGTCAGAGCCCAAGGCGGTCACCATGGTGTCCAAAGACTCCTTCATGGAGATGTTCGCCTCAAGCGAGGAGAACTGCGCCAACTGGGCCACGAACGCCTCGTTCTTAACGGGATCGAGTGGGTTTTGCATCTTCAACTGAGCGGTGAAGAGCGTTAAAAATTCTTGTTGCCCCATTTGCTCATTGATGACCTTGGGGCTGTTCACCACGTCTTCGTAGCGAGCGATGCCCTGAGGCAAAGCGCTGGGGTTGAGATCGATGGCCATGGTATCGGGTTCCTCTTATCGAAGGTGAATCAGGTGCGCGTCAACTCGAGCGTGCGCAACATCAATTGACGCGCCGTGTTCACGACCTCGACGTTGTTTTGGTATGAGCGTGAGGAGGCCATCATGTCGACCATTTCCGTGACTTCATTCACGTTAGCGGGGTAGATGTAGCCAGCCGCATCCGCGAGGGGGTTGCTGGGGTCATAGATGGCTTGGATGGGCGTGCTGTCTTCTTGCATGCGATCCACCTTCACACCACCTACGTAGGGTGCGCCTGCGTTGGTGAGGTTCTCGTTGACAAGCGCCTTGAAAACCGTGCGCTTGGCCTTGAAAGCTTCTGCCTCGCTACTGGCTGTGGTGCCTGCGTTGGCTAAGTTCGACGCGGTGGCGTTCATGCGCACCAGCTGTGCATTCAGCGCGGTGCCTGCAATACCAAAGATATTACCGAGGGACATGAGGCTCTCCTTTACTCGCCCTTGAGGGCTTTGCGTATGCCACTCACGCGGCTTTCTAAAAAGCTGAGCGTGGCCTGATAGTCAGACGCGGCTTT
This sequence comes from Burkholderiaceae bacterium, assembly GCA_049448275.1. Lineage (GTDB taxonomy): Bacteria > Pseudomonadota > Gammaproteobacteria > Burkholderiales > Burkholderiaceae_C > RS62. The sequence goes on along the minus strand of JBMTSM010000240.1, from coordinate 656 downwards.
ACCGTAGTTACTCTGCTCGACGCTCATCTCGACGGTGTTGTCATCGAACGAGGTGTTGAAGGGCACGCGAAATTTGACACTGTTGCTGTCCGTTGTTTCAGCAATCGCATAGTGGCGTTGATCGGTGGCTCGAATCGGTTGCCCGAGTTGCTGAGTCATGACTTTTTTGAAGTCGAGGTCACGCGCTTTGTACTGAGGGGTGTCGGCGTTGGCGATGTTTTGGGCGATCAACTCCAGGCGCTGGGATCTCGCTTGCAGCGCCCGCTCATGAATCCCTAAGGGGTTGTTGAACAATTCCATCTTCGTCTCCAACGACTCAAATTTTTTACATCACGGGCTCAAGTTTTCTTGGGCCTTGTCGATACCGTTTATGCAAATCTCATGCCACGCAATAGCAGCGGTAAAAGCGGCAAAGCCTTGCCGCCTGCTCATGAACGACCGCGATAGGCGCTGACTTTCCAGCTCTGAACGGCCTTCGGTGCCGTGGTCGTCTCATTCGCCGCACGCAGGCGTTCATTGGCGTTTTGGACTAAACCGGTCCATATCGACTGCCGGGTAATGGGTCGTGTGCGGTCGCGGCCTACATGCAAGTAAGCGGCTTGTTGCCCGGGGATATCGAGCGGCACATGGCGACGTCGTTCGTTGCGTGCGTTTGG
>JBMTSM010000239.1:0-3132 GCA_049448275.1 Burkholderiaceae bacterium | reverse complement strand
AGCATCGCGGGATGCGATGCATCGGCCTGCGGTTGGCGGCGCGCAATGCCTTTCAAACTGGGGCGTACGGTCACGCCGGTGCGTGCTGCCCAATCCGATAATTCCCCGTAGCCGCCCGACGCCGGCGCATCCGCATCCCATTTACGGGGCGCGTCTGGCATGTCGGCTAAAAGCATTTCCAGCACCATTTGCTGGCTTTTCTGGGCACGCTCACTGTTGGTTTGCACCTTCATGCCCGCGACAGGTGCTCGGCAACAGCTGGGGGCCAACACGCGCTCCCCTGCGACCTCCACGACACAAGAACGGCAATTGCCGTCAGCGCGATAACCTGGCTTGTGGCACAGACGGGGTACTTCGATACCCATGCGGTCCGCGACATCTAACAGGGTTTCACCAGGCGTAGCGGTGACCGTTTGGCCATTGAGCTCAAATTGGACAGGGGATGAATTCGCTTGCGTCATGTCAGCGCACCTCATGCGCAAAGTGGGTTGCCACGCACCGGATAGGGTTGGGGACGGCTTGACCTAAACCGCAGATGGACGCATCGGCCATGACCGTCGCCAAGTCATTCAGCGTATCCCAATCCCAATGTTTCTCTGCCATTAACGTGGCGGCTTTGTCTGTACCCACGCGGCATGGTGTGCATTGCCCACAACTTTCGTGGGTAAAAAAACGCAAGGTGTTGAGGGCCGCATCGCTGGCGCGGTCTTGATCGCTCAACACCACAATCGCCGCCGAACCGATGAAACAACCATGCGGTTGCAAGGTATCAAAGTCAAGCGGCACATCCGCGAGATGCGCCGGCAGAATCCCACCTGACGCGCCACCTGGAAAGTAGGCATACAGCGTGTGGCCTGGCAACATGCCGCCACAGTAGGTTTCGATCAGTTCACGCAGGGTGATACCTGCGGGCGCCAACTTCACGCCGGGCTGTTGCACCCGGCCACTGACGCTGAACGATCGCAAACCTTGTCGGTCATTCCGACCAAAGCCGCTGAACCATGCCGCGCCCCGTTGTACGATGTCGCGAACCCAGTAGAGGGTTTCAAAATTGTGCGCCAGCGTTGGGCGTCCAAACAAACCGACCTCAGCGATGTACGGCGGACGCATCCGCGGCTCTCCCCGCTTGCCTTCAATGCTCTCAATCATTGCCGACTCTTCACCGCAGATGTACGCACCAGCACCGCGACGCAATTCGATCAGGGGCAAGGGCATCGGCGCCCACTCACGTAACTGCTTCAAGGCTTGGGTTAACAGTGCACGGCAACCGTGGTACTCATCACGCAGATAGATGTAGATGGCGTCTATACCCACTGTGACTGCGGCGACCAACATGCCCTCCAAAAAGCGATGTGGGTCACGCTCCAGGTAGGTGCGATCTTTGAAGGTACCGGGCTCACCCTCGTCAATGTTGACAGCCAACAAGCGCGGCGCAGGCTGGCTTGAGACGATTTGCCACTTGCGACCTGCAGGGAAACCAGCGCCCCCCAATCCGCGCAAGCCCGAATCTGTCATGGCCTGCAACACGACCTCTTTGGTGATACGCCCGTCATGGACGTCACGCAGCAACTGATAGCCACCACGCTGCAAGTAGTTTTGCAAGCCAACGTAAGCCGGCGCGATAGCACTGCTGTCGGCAGTAGTCACGACGCTGGACTCCACGTGAGTCACCGGGTCAAAGTCGCCCTCAGGCGATGCCTCGGTATGGGTGCGCTCATCGCGCGCGATGCATTGCATCACCGCCTCGCTGGTCGCGTGGATCACAGGACATTGATGCACAACCGCAACGGGGGCTTGCTCACAACGCCCCACGCAAGGCGCGCGAATCACGCGCACATCTGGATTTTGATTCAGACGTTCAATCTCAGCCAACAGCGTCTCGGCACCGGCCAATGCACAGCTGAGGCCATCACAGACGCGAACCGTCAGGCTTGCGGCCTTTTCATCGCCTTTGAGCAAATCGAAGTGGTGATAGAAAGTGGCGACCTCAAAAACCTCTGCGGTCGATAGGCGCATCCAATCTGCCAAGGCGGTCAAGTGGTCTTCGGACAGACCCAAGTAAGCATCTTGGATGCGATGCAAATACTCAATCAATAAATCACGCCGTGGCGCCTCACCACCCATCAGTTCAGCGATGACCGCGCGGGCAGAAATGGTCGGTTGCCGTCCCTTGAGCGTGGGGCGAGGCTTGTGAATGCGAATAGGCTGTGCGACGGTCATTAGAGAGGCCGGTGATCAGGGGCGTCCATTATCTCAAACCGTCGCGATGGGGTTAACTGGGGAGCCGACGGCACCCGGTAAGTGCAGGGGCGGTGCCGTCAGTAGGAATCGACTCCGACCATTTGCCCGCAACCAATTGGCCAACGGTGTGAGGTACCACAACTCGCCCAAATGGATGCCATTTTTAAACAAGCAGTGCGCATGTAACGGTAACTTCGGCTTTCTGATCGGCGCCATCCAACGGCTAGGAATGATTTCCACCGCATAGTTATCGGCGATCAAGGCAGCCACGCCCGAATCCGTAATCCATTGCAGCAAGCGCTCGTCCTCACCATCCAAACCGGTGCAGGTGTGATGCAATTTCTCCGGGTCGGGGTTGCGATTCATTTCCAGCAACATTTCTGCAAAGCCCGTGTGAAAGCACACCATGTCACCGACACCAATCTCAACGCGATCAGCCTCCAAGACCCGCATCAAATGGTCGTATCCAATCTTGATCCGTTCACGTCCGAAGTGGGCATGCAAATCAACCAACACACCGCGCCCTTGTGCGCCGTGTTGTGCCAAGTTCTCGATGCCCAAGGCGGTGGCCTTTGGGTTCTTAAAGGCAAATAAATCAGTGGTGTCCGATGCGACATCGGCGGCGGGTTTAATGTGGGCGTTGGCACGGTAGCCGTTGTAAAACACCTTTTCCTCCACACCGTCGCCATCGGCGTCAAAGTAGCTACCCACGTGCGCGAACGAGTCCCATTGCGTCGAGTACTGTGTGGCCAAAATAGCAATGTCATCACACACCACATCGGTGGCGTTGGGCTCTAGGTAGTCGAGACCCAGCACGTAGTTCTCGGGCCCCTCTGGTCCGCCACGACGGGTCGAGACCAACCGCGGTGGAAAGCGCGCGGGATTGAGCGC
>JBMTSM010000238.1:0-3137 GCA_049448275.1 Burkholderiaceae bacterium | reverse complement strand
ACAGTGAACAAGCGCGCCTTTGCCCTCCCCCGACAACTCAAGCCTGAGCTTGAGCACGTTTATTCGCGCTCGCCCAAACTGGGCTATGAGCCGCCAGAAGAGGCTGGCGTGGTGCGTTGTTTGAGTCATGGGTTTCCAACCGAACTGGACCGCTGGCACTTCCATGACGAATACGAGCTCCACTTGATCACACAAACCAATGGCAAAGCGTTCGTCGGCGACTGGATCGGTCCGTTCGCGCCGGGCCATTTGGTGCTGTGTGGACCCCGTTTGCCGCACAATTGGGTCTCGATGGATGCCCCCGAGGGCGGTGTCAGCGAGCGGGATTACGTGATCCAGTTTGACCACGACCCCATCGCATCGGCTGCCACACACCTGCCTGAGCTTGCCGAGCTCATGCCATTACTCGAGCGTGCCAAACACGGTATCGAATTTTTCGGCTTAGGTGACGCCGCTCTCACGCATTGGCACCGAGTCAAAGCCGCCAAGGGAACGGCCCGCATGGCAGCATTTTTTGACTTCCTGGCCATGCTGGTGTCGTGCAGTGACTACCGCCTGCTCTCCAACGTTCAGCTACAAGGTGCCGCCAATGACGAGCCAGGCATGGACCTCATCAACCAGATTGTCAACCGCATCACAGACAACCTATCAGAGCCCGTTTCAATGGCCGACGTCGCCAATGAAATGGGGATGTCAGAAACCCGTTTTTCCCGTTTTTTCCGCAAGGCGACCGGCAACAGCTACACCGACTTTGTAAACCGGATTCGCGTCCACAGGGCTTGCCACCTCCTGATGGAGACCGACAAATTAGTGGCTGATATTTGTTATGAGGTTGGCTTCAACAACGTCGCTAACTTCAATCGCCGGTTCTTAGAGGCGAAGGGTATGACGCCATCCGAATTTCGCCGGCAATCAGTACGGCGATTCGGCACGCGCAAATTAGCCGGCTGAGCCCCACTATGTTTCTTGGCCTTGATCTGGGCACTTCGGAGCTCAAAGCGTTGCTGCTGAATGCCCAGCACGACGTCGTCGCGACTGCGCACGCGCCGCTGCGTGTCGACAACCCCAATCCCCTGTGGTCCGAGCAATCGCCTGCATCCTGGTGGCAAGCGCTTGAAGCCGTTATGGATGACCTTCATCAACGTGTTCCTGAAGCGCTGGCTAACTTGGAGGGCATTGGTCTATCGGGTCAAATGCACGGGGCGGTTTTACTTGACGCAGACGACCGCGTGCTGAGGCCCGCCATTCTCTGGAACGATGGTCGAAGCTTCGCGCAATGTGAAGCGTTGACCAAGGCGGTACCGCAACTCAGTGACATCGCGGGCAATCTGGCCATGCCGGGCTTTACCGCGCCAAAACTGCAATGGGTCCGCGATAACGAGCCCCTTGTGTTTGCGCAGGTGCGACGGGTATTACTGCCCAAGGATTGGTTACGGTTGCGGCTCTGCGGTGAAGCGGTCAGTGAGATGTCGGATGCAGCGGGCACCCTGTGGCTCGATGTCGCAAAGCGCGACTGGTCGGACACATTGCTGGAGGCTTGCGGCCTGACCCGTGCCCATATGCCCCGTTTGGTTGAAGGCAGTGCGCCGTCCGGCTCCTTGTTGCCTGAATGGTCTGCACGTTGGGGCATCCCCGCCAACACCGTCATCGCCGGTGGCGCGGGCGATAACGCCGCCAGCGCGATTGGTATGGGCGTCGGCGTCGGTGCTGCGGGCGAAGGCTTTGTCTCACTGGGCACCTCGGGGGTTGTGTTTGTCGCCAGTGACCAATACACGCCAAACCCGGCGCAGGCCGTACACGCTTTCTGTCACGCGTTACCTAACCGGTGGCATCAAATGAGCGTCATGCTCAGCGCAGCCAGTGCTTTAAGTTGGGCAAAGCGTACCCTCAATGTCAGCAGTGAGGCCGCCCTACTCGATTTAGCGGCCACTTTACCCTCGACTGCGCGCGCGCATGCGCCTTTATTCTTGCCTTACCTCACGGGTGAACGCTCCCCCCACAACAATGCCAATGCGCAGGCGACCTGGTTTGGTCTGACCGCAACGCACGACACCGCTGCGCTGGCCTATGCGGTAGCGGAAGGCGTGGGGTTTGGCTTGCGGGATGGCCTGCAAACACTCGCGCTGGGCCATGCGACGGGTCTGTCGGTGGTGGGCGGTGGTAGCCGCAGTGACTGGTGGTTACAGTTGCTCGCCGATATATTTCAATTGGATTTGCACCTGCACAGCGGCGCCACGACCGGTGCGGCGCTGGGTGCAGCGCGACTGGGCTGGCTGGCCACCTTGCCGCAGACCCCAGCCAATTTCGAACGCGTTTGTGTCCGTCCACCCATCGAAAAAACCTTCACCCCAGATCGGGCGGACACCACGTTGCACGAGCTGCTCGCAAAGCGATACGCGCGCTTCCGTGCGTTATATCAGGCAACAATGCCGTTGATGGTGGCGAGCTAGCGTCGCAGATTTACAACCGGCATGGCGATGGCAGGCTATGGCTACGAATACATCTGCTTATTTCTTTTTAATCGGTCGCTGCCAATTTGGAATAGAGATTTGCTTGCCACGTGCCACGGTGAGTGCGCCCGCAGGCGTATCTTTCGTCACGGTAGAACCTCCGCCCACCGTGCCGCCCGCGCCAATGGTCAAGGGGGCCACCAATACGCAGTTGCTACCGACATGCACATCGGCCTCGATGGTGGTTCGGTGTTTGTTCGCCCCGTCATAGTTGGCGGTAATACTGCCGGCGCCATAATTCACGCGCTCACCAACCTGTGCGTCGCCCAAATAGGCCAAGTGGTTAGCTTTGGCGCCGTCGGCTAACGAGCTATTCTTAATCTCTACAAAGTTACCAACGTGGACCTCGCGTCCCAAATTTGCGCCGGGCCGCAACCGTGCAAACGGACCAATCAGCGCGCCCTCACCCACCGTCACACCAGCCACTTCACCGTCGATGTGCGTAAACGGGTGAATCACGGCACCTGCCGCAATACGGGCGTTTGCAATTACACAATTAGCACCAACACGCACCCCATCACCCAAGCTAACCCGACCTTGGAAAACGCAGTTGACGTCGATTTCAACATCGGTGCCGCACGTGAGTTCACCGCGCACATCGAAGCGATCCGGATCTGCCAACCGAAC
>JBMTSM010000237.1:0-3160 GCA_049448275.1 Burkholderiaceae bacterium | reverse complement strand
AATCGCCGGGGCCTCGCGGCGACCTGCCATTTGCCGATGCGCTGGTCGAAGACCTAGCAGCCGTCTATGACCAATGGGGTTCACCAGAATTACCGCGCGTTGTGCTCGGCCACAGCATGGGCGGCTTGGTCGTTGCGGATTGGATTTCAGGACGGCTGTCACCTCTTCGCAAACCCGTGGGCATTGTTTTATCTTCGCCAGCGCTGGGTGCAAAAACTAATCTGATTCAACGGTCCCTGTTGGCAACGCTGCCCAAAATACTCCCCCATCTGTGCGTAGCCAACGGGTTGAACCCTGCGTTGATATCGCACGATGCAACCGTGGTGAAGCAGTATCGTGCTGATCCGTTGGTTCATAACCGGATCTCTGCAATGCTGGCGGCGTGGATTATCGCTAGGGGAGGAGAAGTTCAGCAACGCGCCAGTGAATGGCGTACGCCGACGCTGGTGCAATACGCGGGCGATGATTATTTGGTCGATGCAGAGGCCACCCGGCAATTCATCCAGAATTCCCCTGCTGGTGCGGTGACGGGTACTCGCTTCGAGGGCGCCTATCACGAGGTTTACAACGAGTTGTCAAAGTGGCAAGAGCCAGCGGTGACCCAGCTACTGGGCGCATTGCGGGGCTTTTTATAAGCGGACGACTGGCGGGGTCGTTTCGCCAAGGCCGGCGCTCAGGATGGGCTCACTTCAATGCCTGCTGCGCGCTCTGCTACCCGAATTACGGCAGCATAGTCGAGGTTGGCGTCCCCCTGCGCTGATGCCTCATGAAGCATCTCATCAATACGACCAGTCAAGGTCATGGGGACATCCAGCTGGGAGCCTGCCTCCAAAATCAAACCGACGTCTTTACGCATTTGGTCCACAGTGAATGTGGGGGTGTAATCGCGCTCACGTAATTGCACGGCCTTGGCCTGAACGATTGGCGCACCAACGGCACTGGCACCAATCACATCCCACATTTGTTGCCAGTCCAGTCCACCTTTTTCGCCGAGTGTCAATGCCTCAGCCAGCATGCCGGAGGTGGATGCGATCATCAGATTAATCACCAGTTTCATGAGCCGGGCTTGATCACCTTCTCCCAGATAAAACTGCGAACGGCCAAACAATTGCAAGAGCGGTAAAACCTGCTCATAGGCGGCCTTGGGGCCTGATCCCAGTACAGTTAACTGTGCCTTTTCGGCCATCTTGTTATTACCCGAAACCGTAGCCCGGACATGCGCAATACCGCGACTCGAACACCACTCGGCGCAAGTCGCGCTGGCGCGCATGGAAACCGTACTGGTATCCACATAAATTGCTTGTGCGCTGGCGTGTGCAACAACCTCGGCACCGACTGCCAGTAACGCATCGTCATGCGGCAAAGACGACAAAACAACTTCCGCCTGCCTAACCGCTGAAGCCAGATCCGCCAACACTTGCAACCCGGCGGCGTGCGCATTTTCACGCGCTACGGGGCTGTTGTCATAAACGACCACAGCGTGACCCGCTGCAGCGATATGACGCGCCATTTGCAGGCCCATTTTTCCAACGCCTATCACGGTAACCTGCATGTCTAAATCCTCCGATTGAGTTGCGGCCAGAAGTTACATTGCATTATCAAACTATCGAACATCAATAATTGTGCAGTCATGTTGCGAAACTTAGAGTCGTATGTCGCACTATGGGTGGATAAAACGTGGTGTTCCCGGGAGAGAGGCGTGGGGCCACATTTGGAGTTAGAGCGAAATAGAGTGACCAAACCTAGCCAGTCAGTCTGTTTTTGGTGGTCCAGCGCTCGCCCACTGAAAGAGCTGACCCCTAGTGGGTTTGGGCAACTTATTGGATGAGATAGTGGTGCCGGAAAGAGGAATCGAACCCCCGACCTTCTCATTACGAATGAGCTGCTCTACCGACTGAGCTATTCCGGCGCCGGGCTAAATTATAGCGGGGTAGCGTTTTGGCTTAGGCGTGGTATTCGGTCACGCGGTCGACTTCGTTTTTGCTGCCCAAAATAACGCTCACGCGTTGATGCAGCGCGTCGGGTTTAATGTCGAGGATGCGCTGTTTGCCGTTGGTGGCCGCACCGCCTGCTTGCTCGATTAACCAGCTCATGGGGTTGGCTTCGTACATGAGGCGCAGCTTGCCTGGTTTGTTGGGCTCGCGCTTATCCCACGGGTACATAAACACGCCACCACGGGTCAGTATGCGGTGGACGTCTGCCACCATACTGGCAATCCAGCGCATGTTGAAGTTCTTCTCCCGCGGCCCCTCGGTGCCCGCCAAGCACTCATCAACGTATCGCTTGACGGGGGTATCCCAGTGCCGCATGTTGCTCATGTTGATTGCGAACTCTTGCGTGTCTTCGGGGACTCTGACGTTTTCGTGTGTAAGTACAAATGAGCCTTGCTCGCGGTCCAGCGTGAACATGGCGACGCCGTTCCCGACGGTTAGTACCAAGGTGGTTTGCGGACCGTAGACGCAGTAACCGGCCGCCACTTGTTGATTGCCGGCTTGCAAAAAATCAGTCTCGGATACAGCGGGGCTGTTGGTAGGCTTCTTTAAAACGCTGAAGATAGTACCGATGCTGACATTCACATCAATGTTGCTGGAGCCATCTAGGGGGTCAAACAGCAACAGGTACTCGCCTTGCGGGTAGCGGTTGGGAATAACGTGGATGCTGTCCATTTCCTCGCTGGCCATTGCGGCGAGGTGGCCGCCCCATTCGTTGGCTTCGATCAAGACTTCATTCGCAATGATGTCCAACTTCTTCTGCACTTCACCCTGAACATTCTCGGACTCGGTAGCACCCAAAATATCCCCCAACGCGCCTTTCGTGACCGAGAGGCTGATGCCTTTGCACGAACGCGCGACCACCTCCAGCAGCAATCGCAACTGCGGCGGGATCTTGCCGTGGTCACGCTCTTGTTCGATCAGGTATCGGGTGAGTGAGATACGTGAGGCGGGCATGTTGCGTCCTGTTGGAATGATGCGTTTAGGTTAGGCCAATGCGCGCGAAACGACTTCGCGCACGTCCGCACTGAGGTCGGGTTTCGCTGCGACACGCTCAATCGCGATACGAGCGGCGGCTTTGTATGGCTCGGCCAAAATTTCCCAGCGATCCAAAGCGCGGGCCAAGCGCGCCGCCACCTGCGGGTTGAAGGCATCAAGCTCGATCACTT
>JBMTSM010000236.1:0-3181 GCA_049448275.1 Burkholderiaceae bacterium | reverse complement strand
CGGAACACGTCGGCCAGCTTAGACTCGCGCTCTTTGATTTTTGCAGTTGCACGGGCAGCCGCTTCACGCGTGACTTCAGTGAACATGGTCCGCTCAGCCGCGCTCAGCTTGTTCCAAACGTGAGGCGCAATCTGAGTGGTCAAGCCGTCGACGATGTGACCCGTCAACATGATGGCTTTTTGCACCTCGAAGAACTTCTTGGCCTCAATCGTAGTCAAGGGATTCTCTTGCGCTTCGACCGTTCCGTTTTGCAACGCCAAATACACCTCAGAGAAAGCGATTGGTGTTGGGTTGGCACCGCAAGCACGTGGCGTGGCGGTGTATGCAGGCACGTCTGGCACACGGATCTTCAGGCCTTTCATACCGGCGCAGTCCTTGAACACCTTTTGTGAGGTGGTGTGGCGCGCGCCATAGTAGGTGTAAGCCGTGATTTGAATGCCTGACTTCGCACGGAATTCATCAACCATGCTTTGGAACACAGGGCTCTTCGCGTAGGCCAGCAGGTGGTCACCATCACGGAAGATGAAGGGGTAGTAAGCAATACCCAAGCGTGGGTAGGTGCGCGCCGCAAACGAGGGGCCACTGATGATCATGTCAACGGTACCGAGCGTCAGACCTTGATTGATATCCGTTTCTTTACCCAGCGATGACGCGGGGAACACCTGAATATCAAATTTACCGTTACTGCGCTTCTTAATCTCTTCAGCCGCCCATACCGACTCGGTGTGATAGGGCTCACTGGTTTCATACACGTGGGCCCACTTCAGCTTGGTTTGGGCTGCGGCTGTGCCGACACCCACACCCAAAACCGCGGCCATTACCAGCGCCTTGATCGCATTTCTCTTTTGCATCACTGTCTCCTATTTACATACAAAGGTCAAAATGACAGCGCGGTTACGCTGCCGGTAGCTTCCAGCTTGCGCTGTAGCGTTTGGTTGCGTTGCGCAAATGCGTTTGCATTGCGCGGCGCGCACCACTGACGTCGTGCACTTCAATGGCCCGCAGGACCACCTCATGCTCGTCAATGGCTTTTTTCCATGCGGGCGGGTTTTCAAAGTAGTCACCCAATCGCTCAAACAAAGCACCGTCACGGGCCATCCAAGTTCGTTGCACCATGTCGAATAAAACGTCGTTGCCACAGGCCCGCGCGACGGCAAGGTGAAAGGCCTCGTCACCATGACGCGGTACCTCGCCATTGGCCGCCTCTTCACGCATCATCTGCAGGCTCTCGTGCATCAATGCGATCTCACTTTTCCGCGCATTGGCGGCTGCCATCGCGGCAACCTCGACCTCAATCACCTGGCGGGCGCGCATGACCTCAAGCGGCCCCCAATCAACATCGCTGTTCGCAGAGGCGGACAGGTTGCCAGCTGTGTGCGCGGCGCGCACGTAGACACCAGACCCCGTTCGCACCTCCACGATCCCCTCGACTTCAAGGGCGATCAGGGCTTCGCGCAAAGAGGGACGACTCACCCCCAGGGCCAGCGACAGGTCACGCTCGGGTGGCAACCGGGTGCCGACTGGCCACTCGCCACGCAGCACACCACCCCGAATGCGCTCTGCAATTCGGCGATAAAGGCGTTGTGGTTCAGCGAGTTTCATGGGCGGGTAAACGATAATTGGTCAATTGGTATGACCAATTGATAATCGATCGTCGCCTTTATGATTCGCTTTGTCAATCCCTAAAGACTCAGCAATTACCCCAACAAAACACGATATGGAGCCCCTTATGCGTCTTTCAGGAAAAACCGTTCTCGTCACTGCCGCAGGGCAAGGCATTGGTCGCGCGAGCGCCCTCGCAATGGCCAAGGAAGGCGCAACCGTATGGGCCACCGACATCAACCCGGCATTGCTCGACACCCTCAAGGACACCCCCAACATCCACACCCGTGTGGTCAATGTGTTGGATAAGGCCGCCATCCACGAAATCGTCGCGGAGATACCCGTGATGGATGCGCTGTTTAACTGCGCGGGGATTGTGCACGCCGGCAATATCGAGGTCGCGACCGACGACCAATGGACGATGGGGTTTGACCTCAACGTGCGCGCGCAGTTTTGGATGATTCAAGCGGCATTGCCCAAGTTGCTCGACAGCGCCAAAACGCGTGGCGGCGCCAGCATCATCAACATGGCCAGCGTGTGCAGCAGCATCAAGGGGCTACCCAACCGTTTCATTTACGGTGCCACCAAAGCCGCAGTGATTGGTTTGACCAAAAGTGTGGCCGTCGATTACGTTGCCCAAGGCGTGCGCTGCAACGCCGTTTGCCCAGGTACCGTCGAGACCCCTTCCCTGCACGAACGCATCAATGCCCAGCCGGACCCCGTCGTGGCACGGCAGCAATTCATTGCCCGTCAACCGATGGGACGATTGGCACAGGCGGATGAGATCGCGCCGCTGGTCGTGTTCTTGGCATCCGATGAATCCGCGTTTGTAACGGGACAGGCTTACGCCATCGACGGTGGTATTGCGATCTGACCCCATGAGTCGTCTTCTGTGCTTGGGCGAGTGCATGCTCGAGCTGTCGAGCCCCTCGGACAACGCTTGGCAATTGGGCGTCGCCGGCGATACGTTGAATACGGCATGGTACGCGCGTCGGTGTCTACCCGAAACGGATTGGCGTATTGCCTACGGTACGCGGATTGGTGTTGATTTGTTCTCTGAGCGCGTGCATCGATTTTTGAGCGAAGCACGTATTGAAACCGATTGGGTGCAACGCGACCTGCAACGCACGGTAGGGCTTTACGCCATCAGCTTAGAAAATGGCGAGCGTCATTTCACTTATTGGCGCGGGCAATCTGCGGCGCGTCATTTGGCCGACGATTCCGCCGCTCTTGACGCCGCGCTCCATGCGGCGAATGTGGTTTATTACTCGGGCATCACGCTTGCCATTTTGGCGCCTGAGGCCAGGGCCAAGCTCTTGCAGGCGTTGGCTGCGGCTCGAGGCCGAGGTTGCCGAGTGGCTTTTGACCCCAACCACCGGCCACGCTTGTGGGACCACACCGACACCATGACTCAAGCGACCCTCAAGGCCGCAGCGATTGCCGATTGGGTGCTCCCCAGTTTTGATGACGAGCAGCGTTTTTTTGGTGACGACAGTCTGCAAGCCTGCGCACAACGCTACCTGGCAGCGGGGGCCCGCGAGGTCGTGGTCAAAAATGCGGGCGATGCCATGGTCGTCGC
>JBMTSM010000235.1:0-3185 GCA_049448275.1 Burkholderiaceae bacterium | reverse complement strand
ATGAGTGGGATGCGATCGCTGTCAGCTACACCAGCGGCACCACCGGCGACCCGAAGGGCGTTGTCACCCACCACCGAGGCGCGTACTTGAACGCGGTGAGTAACGTCACGACGTGGCAAATGCCCCACTTTCCGCGCTACCTGTGGACCTTGCCCATGTTTCACTGCAACGGGTGGTGTTTTCCGTGGACAGTTGCGATGCAAGCTGGTACGCATATCTGCCTTCGGCGCGTGGATGGTGAGCATATTTTGGCGAATATTCGCGCCCACCGCGCCGACCACTATTGCGCGGCGCCGATCGTACAAAGCCAAATTTATAACGCCCCAGATGCTTGGCGTGAGGGCATCGATTGGTCTGTGCGCGGCATGGTCGCAGGAGCTGCGCCACCGGCGGCAATGATCGAAGGCATGGCCAAGATTGGTTTTGACATCACGCACGTGTATGGACTGACAGAAGTGTATGGGCCTGCCTGTGTCGCGGTGAAACGGCCCTCCTGGGCGTCTGAACCATTGGCGGAGCAGGTCCGCCTGAATGGTCGCCAAGGGGTGCGCTATGTGTTGCAAGAGGGCATGGCCGTTATGGACCCAGAGACCATGGCGGTCTGCCCGGCAGATGGCGAGACCATGGGCGAAATCATGTTCAAAGGCAATATCGTGATGAAGGGCTACCTCAAGAACCCGAGCGCCACGGAAGCGGCTTTCACGGGCGGTTGGTTCCATACCGGCGACCTGGCTGTAATGGATCCAGACCGTTACGTGAAGATAAAAGATCGGAGCAAAGATATCATCATCTCCGGCGGTGAAAACATCAGCTCTATCGAGGTCGAAGACGCGCTTTACAGCCATCCGGACGTCATGGCCTGTGCCGTGGTTGCGAAACCGGATACCAAGTGGGGGGAGACGCCGCTCGCTTTTGTGGAATTAAAAGCCGATAGCAACGTCACCGTCGCTGATTTAATTACGCACTGCCGCACTAAATTGGCAAGCTATAAGGTGCCTAAGGACATTCGATTTGAAGCCATTCCGAAAACTTCAACGGGCAAGATTCAAAAATTTCAGTTGCGCGAACGTGCTAAACAGTCAACCTAAAAATACATGAAAGGTGCCGCATGACTTCAGCCGCCCCACTCCTCGTAGATATCGATAAGCGCGGTGTTGCGACGCTGACGCTGAACCGCCCAGATGCGTTCAACGCCATGAGTGAAGACCTTCTGGATGCGCTGACGGCTGCGATCGCGGCGCTCAACCAGAACGATGCGCTGCGTCTGGTTGTCATCCAGGCCAACGGAAAAGCGTTCTGTGCGGGGCACGATCTGAAGGAAATGCGGGCCCAGCCCTCCGACGCCTACTATGCAGCCCTCTTTGCGCGGTGCAGCGGCGTGATGATGGGGCTTCAAACCCTGCCCGTACCCGTGATTGCAAAGGTACATGGTTTGGCTACGGCGGCGGGCTGCCAATTGGTTGCGCAATGTGATTTGGCAGTAGCCAGCACGACAGCGCAATTTGCAGTCAGCGGCGTTAACCTCGGGCTGTTCTGTGCCACACCGAGCGTCGCATTGACGCGCAATTTGGGACGTAAAGCGGCGTTTGAGATGCTCGCAACGGGTGCCTTTATCTCTGCTGAGGAGGCCGTCACAAAAGGGTTGGTTAATCGGGCTGTAGAGCCCGACGCGCTTGACGAAGCGACTGAGGCCCTGGTCCAACAGATCATACAAAAGCCGCGTGTCGCCCTACAAATGGGCAAGGCGCTCTTCTACCGCCAGTTAGAAAAGACAATGGGCGAGGCCTACAGCGATGCCGCCACCACGATGGCATGCAACATGATGGACGACAGCGCACTCGAGGGTGTACAGGCCTTCATCGATAAACGGCCACCTAACTGGTGACCGTTTAAGGGCTCAGGCTGCGTGGTGTCGCCTAGCGACCCAAACAGTGGCACCGTTGGGGCCGTAAACCTCGCTGTGCGGCACATTGGCCGCCAGCTGGAACGCGTCGCCCGCGACCAAATGTCGCGTTTCTCCATCGATTTCTAGCGCCAAACTGCCGCTGACGAGCAGCGCATCAACATCGTAGGGATGGGTGTGGCGTTCGAGTACGAGAGAGGGATCCCAGTCTTTGGCGATGACCTCCGTGAAGCCGCTGCGTCTCGCGGCGGCCTCAAAGCTGGCAAAGTTGTCGTACGTGGTCGTCATTAGGGGCGAATATAGCTCCAGCCCGCCTGCTGCTTGGCCATGAGTTCGATCACACCAGCTGGCACATATCCGATGTCGGCGTTCATGTCTGCAGGCGTCAGCTTTTGTCCGCGCATGGTGTTTTGGCAGGCGACAACCTTTACGCCATTTTTCACCGCTTCTGAGACGCGGTTAGCGACGACAGCATCGGCTTTCAACATGCCAATGCCTGGGCCGTAAACCACGATTTCGACCTCTGCAGCCGTGCCCTTGGCAGACTGAACGTTTTTCGCATTGTTAAGCGCCAAATTCCACGTTTTTGCGTCGTTTGAGCTGACTTGGAAGACCACTTGGTCCTTGCTGGCGAGCGGGTTGGTCATGCTGCATCCCGCAGCGAGTAGGACTACCGCGACGGCGGATAGGAATTGGGCGAAGCGTCGGATCATAAAGGTCTCCATTCGTTGTAAAAATCAATTCTCAGTCCGCTGCGCAAGTGCATGCGTCATGGCCTGTGCAAGCGCATCGGGTGGCTGCGCGCCTGAAACCGCCCACTGACGATCAAACACAAACAGCGGCACACCTTGTACCTGCAATGACCGCCAATGGGCATCGGTTGCCGCCGCATTCGCTTGCGGCGTCCCCTGCGTATCGAGGCAGTCGGCAATGACCTCCGGCGACAAGCCCAACGGGATCATGAGTGCGATGATAGCAGGGCCGTCGGTTAGATCAATCCCCTCTAGGAAGTTCGCTTGGAACAGGCGTTCAACGATCGCGGTTTGTTGGCCCTGCGTATCCGCCGCCGCAATCAAAGCATGCAGCGCCAGTGTGTTCGGTTGCTTTTGTATGCCATCGAACTGAAAGGCAATACCCGCATTCAAACCTGCTGCGGTCATCCGCTCCATGATGGCGTCGCGGTTCCCGCCAAATTTTGTGGCCACATAGGTCTCACGGTCCATGCCTTCAATCGGCATCGTGGGGTTGAGCTGAAACGCAGACCATTCGATCTCGGGTGTCG
>JBMTSM010000234.1:0-3200 GCA_049448275.1 Burkholderiaceae bacterium | reverse complement strand
CCCCTAGGTTCAACTTAAATTTTGAACGGATTCAAATGTCTGCTGAACCTTGTACAAATGTCATCCTGTTGGACTCCATTGCCTTAATCGACAAGCAAGCTGCAGGCTGCACCGTCGTATCGGGGTCGCATGGTGGTGCGTCAGCAGCGAAATTTGTTTTGGATATAGGCATCCAACCAAAAATTGTTTTTTATAACGATGCTGGTGGTGGCAAAGACGACGCGGGTATCGTGGCTTTGTCATTGCTGGCTGGCATTCAGGTGCCGTGTGCCACCTACGCGCACACGTCGGCTCGGATTGGTGATGCGGCTGATGGTTATGCCAATGGCATCGTGACGCATGCCAACGCCTTGGCCGCGGCCATGGGGGTACGGGTAGGGGATCGCGTGCGCGATGTGATTGCCACATGGCATTCGGCGCAGCCTGGTGATTGCAGTTGACTCGCTGGCGCGCTTACAATTTTTGATCCCGCAATGATTCATTGGGGAGCTACATGCAGCAACAACTGATCTCTAAATTCACCCGGCGCGTCGCCTTCGGTTTGCCTGGCGATCAGAGCCTGCCCGAGGACCCGGTCGCTTGGGCATTGAGCCAGATGCGAAGCGCGCCCCCTATCGACATTCTTGAGCGTGACGGAACGCGCCGCGCTGACTTGCCGCCCGACATGAAGCTTTTGAGCGACATGGATGAAGTCATGCATGCGTTTGCAGACCATCAACGCATTGAGAAAGAGTCCTTTGAGAAAGCCAAGACCCTGAGCCCGCGCGAGTACGAGGCCTATCGGGAGCGTACGGTGGGTAACCCGTATTGGCGCTTGGAACATTGGAAAGAAGTCCAAGCGCGGGAGACCACCGCGCTCTTTGGCGGCGCCCCCGTGTTTGAGCGGTTCTGGCATTTTTGGACGAACCACTTCATGGTGGCGCCGGGGAACCAGAACAATGACACACTGATCGGCCCTTATCAACGCGCGCTGCGACCGCTGATGATGGGCAGCTACCGGGAAATGCTGTGGCAGGCTGTTACACATCCCTCGATGCTGGTGTATTTGGATAACAACCGCAATACCGGACCTCGCTCGAAAGCCGCCCGTGAAAAGTGGACCACAGACAGCATCAACGAAAACTTGGGGCGTGAGCTGCTGGAGCTGTTTACGATCAGCCCCAGTGCAGGTTACACGCAGCAAGACGTCGAGGGGACCACGCTGATCCTAACGGGGTGGCGGGACATGAAACCAGACAAATGGCACAAGGGCCAGCGGCTGGGCACCTACTTTGATTTCGATCGCCACGAGCCCGGCTCGCAAACCGTATTGGGTAAAAAATACACCGCGTTTTTTAAGCCTTCTGCGAAGCTTGAGGACCTGGTCACCGATTTGGCAAATCACCCGGCAACGGCTCGTCATCTGGCGCACAAGCTATGTGTTTACTTCATCGACGATGACCCACCCGCCGAAGCCGTCGCGAAGGTAGAGGCGGCATTCATCAACAGCAAGGGCGACTTGCCGTCCGTCCATCAAGCTGTCATTGAAGCCTGTTGGGAGACGATAGAGACGACAAAAAAATTTGCATCTCCAGAGACTTGGTTCTTGCAGGTCCTGACCCTCGCGGGCGCCGAGCCGCCACGCACCATTCCATTGACGCGCGAAGTGCGCGGCATCAAAACGCCCTACCTGCTGGGCGATCTGGGTCAAGAGATACCGCGCTGCCCACAACCGAATGGGTGGCCCATACGCTCGATTGATTGGATATCCAAGGAGATGCTCGATCGCCGCCTGCGGGTGCTGAGTGTGATTGGCGGTGAAGAGCGACGCGCCGGCCGCAGTCTGGATATGCGGGTCAAAGTCACCATGGCGGCGCGACGCGACCTATCCGCCGACTCTCCGGCTTTACCGCTTTTGAAGCAGGCTGACACGTTTAATGATTTGCGACTGGGGCTGGTTGCCTTTTTCGCCAGTCCTGATATTTTGTGGAGCTAAGCCATGCAACGCAGAACATTCCTTTTAAAGACCGCGGGGTTAGCCACGCTCAGCTTTACCGGCATTCCGTCAGCTTGGGCAAATGATGCCGCCGATACGCCACGGGTGCTCTATGTCTTGCTGCGTGGGGGTATGGACGGCTTGACAGCGGCCCCGCCGATTGGGGACCGTGACTACGATCAAATTCGTCCCACCATCGGCATTCAAAAGGCCTTGCGTTTGAACGCTGACTTTGGTCTTCACCCAACGTTGGGCGCCTTGCACCGCCTGTGGGGCGAGGGGCATTTGGCGGTCGTGCACAGCACAGGGTTTGGCTACACTGGGCGCTCACACTTTGAGGGGCAGGATGTGATGCAAACCGGGGTCATGACCCCCTATGCCGCGAACTCAGGCTGGGTTGGGCGCGGCATGGAGCGTGCCGCGATTGATAGTGGCGTTGCCATTTCCATTCCGATGCCGATGATTCTACGCGGTAATACGCGTGCGACAACCGACTTTCCTAATTGGATGCCGATGTTGCGCGCCACAGATACCGATGCCGTTAAAAAGCTCTGGGCCAACGAGCCGCTGTTGGCGCCGTTCACCGAGGCTATTCAAATGGCCAACGACGGCATGCAAACACGCGGTATGGGAAAAGAGGCGTTTCAAGATGCGAAGTCCATGCGTGGGTTGGCACGGGTGGCCGCTGCACAAATGCGCGAGGACGGTGGCCCCCGTGTTGGCTTGATTGACATGCGCAATGGCTTCGATACCCATGCGAGCCAAGGTGCCGAAAAAGGCGGACACGCCGACCGTCTGAGGGATCTTGACACCCTGGTCGCCTCTTTCAAGGAGTCCATGGGTGAGCGCTGGGCGCACAGTTTGGTTGTCACGGTGACTGAGTTTGGTCGCACGGCGGCAGAAAACGGCACAACAGGCACGGACCATGGCGTTGGTACTTGCTGCTTCCTTGCGGGTGGTTTGGTGACCGAATCCAAGGTGTATGCCGATTGGCGCGGTCTTGAAAAGCGAGCCCTGTTTGAAGAGCGCGACTTACCCGCGACCATCGACATCAACGCTGTCTATGCCAAGGTCTTGGAGCGGTCACTGGCACTGTCACCCACACAAATCACTTCTGGCGGCGTTTTGGATTTCAAACCGCACCCCGCGTTGAATGGGCTGTTTGGCCTCGGTTAGGGGGCTGGCTGAAGTTGATTCATTGCCGGGGCTTGTCGAAATCAATCGC
>JBMTSM010000233.1:0-3213 GCA_049448275.1 Burkholderiaceae bacterium | reverse complement strand
TCTTTGGCCGTCAGGTTGCCCGCCAGTTGGGCACGAAAATCCAGTGCGACGGCATCGGGTTTTCGAGAGGCCCGAAGGTACAAGTCTTCGATATCTTTTCGGATTTCGCCTTTCTCAACAATCTTCACGGGCGGGATCAAAATCCCCTCTTCAAAGGCACTCTCCGCTGATGGGCAGAAACTGGAGGGGGTGATGCCGCCGATGTCATATTGATGCAGGCAGTTGGTGACCCAACAGAACAACTTATCCTCGTGGAAGACCGGACAAATCAGCATCACATCCTGCTGGTGCGCTGCCCCAACCCAAGGGTCATTGGCGAGGAACATGTCGCCTTCATGGATGCCAGGATTTTTGGAGCGATTCTCCAATATCCATTTGACCTGGGTATCGGTCACACCCGACATGTATTGCATGTAGGGCCCAAAGAAAACGAACTCGCCATCCTCGGTAAGGATCGATGGATTCAAGTCAAGGGCGTACATCGCGACGGGCGAACCCGATAAGCGTTGGATCGTTGCGCCATGCTCTTCATTGATGTTCCAAAGGCTGTGCCGAATGACCTCAAAAGTGATGGGGTCCACCGTTTGTTTTGCGCCCTTATGCAGCTTCAACTTCGCATCGATAGTGAGTGTTTTGGGTGGCACATAGCCCCCTTGCCGACCGTCGAGACGAATGGTTGCAATGGTTTCAGTCATGTTTTTCACCTCAGAAATTCAGTTCAAAGTTACCCCAACCGTCCACCCGCAACACTTGCTCGGGGTGCACCACGATGGTGGTCTCTGTGGTTTCAATAATGGCAGGGCCGGTCACCACATTGCCCGCACGCAGCTTGCTACCGTCCATGACGGGCGTTGCCACGGCTTTACCAAAAGATGCCCAATACACTGGCCGTTTGCCAGTCGTCGCATTTGGCGGTGCTTGCTTTTGGAGCCGGGCCACCTTTTTTAACGCCAGGGGTTGGGTGGCGGCGCGCGCGCGCACCCGGAAGGTCACCATTTCCAAACGCGCATCACTATAAGAAGACCCCTTACCGTAAATGGCCTCATAGCGCTCATAAAACGCCGCCAAGATGGCGCCTAAATTAGCAGCGGTCACCTTGCCTTGCTTGTTGAGCAGGCCCGTTAGGTTCACTTCGACCTCGTTAATCTGACCACGGTGACGCATGTCGACGGACAAGCTCAAGCTCCGCTTGGACTTGGAAATACCATCGGCGTTCATGGCTTCGTGTGCTTTGGTCGCCAAAGACTTGAAGATATCGTTCAGCGCACTGGGGTTAAAAGGCGAGGATTGGATTTCGACCTGCTCATGGATATGCAAAATATCCGCAGTTGCGGCGCCAAAGGCGCACCATGTCGACGCCACGCGGTTAAGTGGTATGAGTACGCGCTGTACGCCCAACTCCCGCGCAAACACACCCGCATGAACAGGCCCCGCGCCACCGAAAGCGAATAGCGTGAAGTCACGCGGATCAAAGCCCTTTTCCACGGTGGTTTTGCGAATGATGTCGGCCATTTTGAATTCAGCAATCTTGGCAATGCCGGCTGCTGTTTCCATCAGGCCTAACCCAAGCGCATCAGCGACGGTTTGCACCGCCCTGACCGATGCCGCCTTATCGAGCTTGATGCGGCCACCCAAAAAGTTATCCGGATCGATGTAGCCCATCACAACATCGGCATCAGTCACGGTCGGCTCGGTATTGCCCTTACCCCAACAGGCGGGCCCAGGGTCGGCGCCCGCCGACTCGGGACCGACGCGCAGGGTTTTGGTCACGGGGTCAACCCGTGCAATCGACCCACCCCCTGAGCCGATGGCTTGGATATCGACTTTGGGAATGAAGTACTCGTACTGCGCCACGTTTGAGATGAACGAATACGCTGGTGTCCCACCATGAACGATGCCCACATCAAACGACGTCCCGCCCATATCTGTGGTGATGATGTTAGGACAATCAATGCGTTGCCCTAAAAACTGAGAGCCAGTCACACCTGATACAGGGCCAGAGTCCAACGTGAGAAGCGGCGCCTGAATGGCGCGCTGCACGGAGATAGAGCCGCCGCCGCATTGAGTGATTTGCAAGGGTTGGCGGTAGCCAGCCTCGCGCAGTTGCCTGTCCAACAGGCTTAAATAACGCGACGTGACTGGGCCAATGTAGGCGTTGAGTGCTGTTGCGGTGGTGCGTTCGTACTCACCCCACTTCGGTGCGATTTCATGGGAGCAGGTTACAAAAACGTCGGGCGCCCGTTGTCTGACCATGTCTGCGATACGGCGCTCGTGCTGCGGATCTTTAAACGACCAAAGCAAACAAATGGCAATGGCCTCGACCCCTTTACTCAGCAGGTCGTCAATCGCTGCAGTAACTTCCGCCTCGTTGAGCGGCACCACAATGGCACCGTTGCAGTCCATGCGCTCTGAAACACCTGCGATGTAGCGCTTGGGGATGATCGGGTCAGGCTTCTGACTTTCGGGGAAATGCACCACCTTGTTTAAATCGCGTGAGGTGATCCCTCTGGAGCCGCGCATGATGTGAATAACATCCTCATGGCCTCGGGTGGTGATTAAACCAACACGCGCGCCACGTCTTTGAATCAGCGCATTCGTGCCCACCGTGGTGCCATGGGTGAGCACGGTGATTCGGGGACAAAACGTGTCGAATGTCAGCCCTAAAGTCTCTGCGGCCACCGTCATGGCATTGATCATGCCCTGCGAAAAATTCGGTGGCGTGGAGGGTGACTTTGCCGAGACCATCTCGCCATCGCTACCGATGACGACGCAATCGGTAAACGTTCCGCCAATGTCCACGCCTACTTGAAAGGTTTTCACTGTTGTCTCCTTGGTCGTTGTATTGATTTTTTTGATCTGTGGGTTTGGGGTCTTATACGTGCGCTAACCCTGGTAACTCAACTGCGGTGTCGGATAGCAATGCGGTCGCGTTCATGTAGTGGTCTCGCCACCGCGCCATGGTGGGGGTCGTGTCGCCGGCTGGTATCAGGACGGCGCCCAACTCCCGGGCTCGCTCGACTGCACTGACACCCACTGGCAAACGCAAAGCGTTATAGCGTTGCAGCGCGTCGATCACAGATGCACAGGGATCTGACAAACAGGTAGTGAGCGCCCACGCGTCGCCTCCAGCTTTAGTGACCCCTTGGCCGACATGCGGGCGCGCGACAAAGGCAGCATCACCGATCAGGGCGACGCGCCCTTGCGTCATGCGAC
>JBMTSM010000232.1:0-3216 GCA_049448275.1 Burkholderiaceae bacterium | reverse complement strand
CCCATATCGCCTTCGAGTTCGGCCTTGGGCGTCAGAGCGGCGACCGAGTCGACCACGATGAGGTCAATGGCCGCGGAGCGCACCAAACTGTCCACAACCTCAAGCGCCTGCTCGCCGGTGTCGGGCTGGGAGATCAACATGTCTTCGAGGCGCACACCCAAGGCCTGGGCGTACTGAACGTCCAACGCATGCTCGGCATCAACGAAGGCACAAACGCCGCCCAGTTTTTGCATTTCGGCGACGACTTGCAACGTCAGGGTGGTCTTACCCGATGACTCGGGACCGTAGATTTCAATCACGCGGCCACGGGGTAAACCGCCCACCCCCAGCGCAACGTCCAGCCCCAAGGAGCCGGTGGAGACGGTTTGAATATCCTCCAACACCTCACCGGCGCCCAAGCGCATGATGGTCCCTTTGCCGAACTGCTTCTCGATTTGTGACAGCGCGGCTTGGAGGGCTTTGGCCTTTTCGGTGTTGATGCCTTTGACGGGTGCGTCCATGTGATTTCTCCGGTGGATGAAGTTAAAAGTGCCCAGCTGGGTAACCGGTGTGGTTGCGTACAGGCTGGATGCTTGAACAGTAGTTTAGCGAAGTATAAAAAAATATATACAAATTAATGGTCAGTTTGCCTTACTATTAATGCATGCCTCGCATGCCCCGATACCAACCGCCGCCCAGCCCCAACGACTGGCGCCGCAGCCACCTCGGGCGGCTGATGGGAGACGCACTGCGACGCTTTGATGCCCGTGTGCTGAGCTTGATGGCGCATGACATTCACGTGCCGTTGGCACTGTCTAACCTCGCAGCCCGCGAACAAGTTGGCGCGGCACACATTCACCTCACACGGCACTTACCACGTAACGGCGCACGGTTGACTGACTTGGCAGAAGCCGCCGGGATGACGAAGCAAGCCATGGGTGACTTGGTAACCCAGTGCGAAGCGTGGAACTTGGTGGCACGCGAACCCGACCCGCGCGACGGACGCGCCAAGCGCGTGCTGTTTACGGCAGACGGCCTGGCGTGGCTGGCAGCGTTTGAGCGTGCAGTGGCAACCGCCGAACAGGAGTTTCGTCAACACGTGGGTGAGGAGGTCGCAACCGTGGTGTCCATTGGGCTAGAGGCCTACGGCCATGGCGCCTGACATCCGCACTTACCCCTAGTGACGTTTGAGGATAATGCACCCATCGTTTACCCATAATTTCAAGCGCTACGGAGACACGCATGCGAATTCTGATCGCCGAGGATGACCAGGTTTTAGCAGATGGCCTGCTGCGCACGTTGCGGGCAGCCGGCGCGGCGGTTGACCACGTGCCCAACGGCACCGAAGCGGATGCGGCGCTGATGACCAGCACCGAATTTGACCTGCTAATTTTGGATTTGGGTCTGCCCAAGATGCATGGCTTAGAGGTGCTCAAACGTCTGCGAGCGCGAGGTAACGCCCTGCCTGTATTAATTTTGACAGCGGCCGACAGTGTTGAGGATCGCGTCAAGGGCTTGGACCTAGGCGCTGACGACTACATGCCCAAACCGTTTTCATTGCCCGAGCTGGAAGCCCGCGTGCGCGCATTGGTGCGGCGTGGCATGGGTAGCACGTCAAGCCAAATTAAACACGGCCCGTTGGTGTACGACCAACAAGGCCGCGTCGCAACGATCGACGGTGCGATGGTCGAGTTGTCCGCGCGGGAGCTGGGTTTACTGGAAGTGTTGTTGCAACGCGCAGGGCGGTTGGTCAGCAAAGACCAGTTGGTGGAACGCCTGTGTGAATGGGGCGACGAGGTGAGTAACAACGCGATTGAGGTGTACATCCACCGCTTGCGCAAGAAGATTGAAAAAGGGCCCATCCGCATCGCCACGGTGCGTGGCCTTGGGTATTGCCTTGAAAAAATACCCGACTGAGTTACCGAACGCCGAACTGGCGTTTGGGCTGTTCCAGCGTGAACAGCGCAGTTTGTTTGGGGAAATCCTTGACTGGATGCTCACGCCACTGCTGTTGCTCTGGCCGCTGAGCTTGGCACTCACGTGGTGGGTCGCACAGGGCATTGCGGCCAAACCCTACGACCGCGCCTTGGAATACAACCTGCGCGTCATGGCACCACTGGTGAAGTTTGACCAACGCACGGTGTCCTTCACACTGACTCGCGAGGCGCAAGACCTGATGCGCACCGATGACAGCGACTTGATTTACTACCAAGTACTGGGCCCACGCGGCAGTGCGATTGCGGGTGAATCTGACTTCCCGATCCCTGCGGGTAACGTGGCGCCCAACATTGGCATACCTCAACTGCGAGATGATGTGATCCGCGGGCAAAGTGTGCGCGTGGCATACATGTGGGTGCAAGCGTCGGATAACGCAGGTCCGCTGGCGCTGATCCAAGTTGCGGAAACGCTGGAAAAACGTTCGACGCTGGCGACCGAAATTATCAAAGGCGTGATGGTGCCCCAATTCATCATCTTGCCGTTAGCGGTGCTGCTGGTTTGGCTGGCGTTGGTGCGGGGCATTCGACCGCTTAACCGCTTAGAGCAGCGTATTCGAGCGCGCAAACCCAATGACCTCAGTCCGCTCGACGACTCTTATGTTCCGCAGGAGGTGGCACCGCTGGTGCAATCCATTAATGACTTGCTGGAACGACTCACCTTGTCACTGACCACACAACGGCGTTTCTTGGCTGACGCCGCGCACCAACTCAAAACCCCGCTAGCGGGCCTGCGCATGCAAGCCGACTTGGCACAGCGTGAGCGCGACCCGCAAGAGCTGCTGTTGGCGTTGACGCAGATTGCCCGCTCCAGCGTACGGGCAACCCATACCGTGAACCAATTACTGGCGCTGGCCAAAGCTGAATCCGCCGGGCGGACGTTGCCAACCTTGAAAATTGACTTGGCAAAAGTCACCGTGGATGTCATGCAAGACTGCGTACCGCGTGCGATTGAAAAAGGGATTGACATTGGTTATGAGGGCCCCGATACCGTGCCCACCGCATGCCTGATGGAGGGCAACGAGACCTTGCTGCGCGAGCTGGTTCGCAACCTGGCTGACAACGCGATCAACTACACGCCGGCGGGCGGCGTGGTCACGATTCGGTTACTGGTGGACCCTTTCAGTCATGTGATGGTGTTGCAGGTCGAAGACAATGGCCCTGGCATTCCTGCGGACGAGCGGTCATTGGTGTTGCAGCCGTTCTATCGCGCGCTCGGCACCAACGTTGACGGCTCAGGTTT
>JBMTSM010000231.1:0-3256 GCA_049448275.1 Burkholderiaceae bacterium | reverse complement strand
ACGTCGCATTTCGCCACCAACTGCTTGATGAGTGCCTGGCCCTCCGGGGTCGCAATGTCGCAGGCTAAACTGCGTTTGTTACGGTTGGTCCCTAGGTAATACGCGGCTTGGTTGGTATCCGAGCCGTTGCGGTCTGCTAAGAAAGGGGGGCCCCAGCCGCGTGTGTCGTCACCGCTTCCGGGTTTTTCTACCTTGATAATGTCAGCACCTAGATCGCCCAGCGTTTGGGTGCACCAAGGCCCGGCCAATACGCGCGATAAATCCAATACGCGGACCCCCTTGAGGGCTAAGGAGTTTGTTTGACTGTGATTCATAACGTTATTGTCCGAGTTTCGGTCGCTCTTGTGGCGGTTTGGGCGATTGTTGGCTGCAGCCCAACGTACAACTGGCGCCAATTATCTCTGGATACAGCCCAAGCCAGTGCGCTGATACCGTGTAAGCCGGAAGCCTCTGCCCGAATGGTTCCCTTGGCGACGCCACCGGTGTCGTTGGAGGTTCGCGCCTGTGATACCGACGGCTTTACTTTTGCGGTTGCATGGGTCGTTCTGCCAGATGGCGCTGACGCAACTGCGGCGCTGGCCACTTGGAGGCGAGCGGCGGCGGCATCCGTGAAAGCCGTGCTGCCGGATACGCCGCAGAGCGACTGGTCAGTGAAGGGTAGTGACACGGCGCAGCGGTGGCAAGCCAGCGGCAAACGCGTCAGCGGCGAGCGTGTCGAGGCCACCTGGGGCTACGCTCGAAAAGGCCAGACCTTGGTGCAAATGGCGGTCTATGGGCCCGAGCAACCGTCGGCGGTCATCAATCAATTCTGGGATGGGTTTACCTGGCAGAAATAAAGCGCAGCAATGGATAATGTGACGCTATGACAACCATATTGGTAATTGCACACACGCCTTTGGCAACCGCGCTGCAGAGCTGCGTGCGTCATATACTGCCCGATGCCGCCGACGAATTGCGAACACTCGATGTGGACGCCAACCAGTCACCCGAAGAAATTTTTGCAGCCGCTAAATTGCTCAGCTACGATGCCGAAGAGCTGCTGGTCCTGACTGATATCTTCGGCGCCACACCCGCCAACACCGCAGGGCAACTGGTTGACGACGGGCACTGTCGTGTTTTGGCGGGTGTCAATCTGCCCATGTTGTTACGTGCCATGCACTACCGCCACGAGCCCCTGGATAGCGTTGTGAGTAAAGCGACGGCAGGGGGCACTCAAGGCATCTTGGCGGTCAATCTAACCGCTCCACAGAACCAAGCGAAGCGATCCGATGATCCAAGAAAAAATAACCATTAGTAACAAGTTGGGTTTGCATGCACGCGCTTCTGCAAAGCTCACCAAGCTCGCCGGTAGTTTCGCATGCGACGTTTGGATGACGCGCAATGAGCGGCGTATCAACGCCAAGAGCATCATGGGTGTGATGATGCTGGCGGCTGGTATTGGTGCCGCGGTCGAGATCGAAACCGATGGCGTTGACGAACGTGCTGCAATGGACGCGATTTGCGCACTGATCAACGACAAATTTGGAGAAGGCGAGTGAGCTTTTCAATCCATGGCCAAGCGGTATCACGTGGCGTCGTGATCGGGCGCGCAGTTGTGATGGCGTCCAGCCGCATGGACGTGGCGCATTACTTCATTGAGCCGACAGACATTGGCAAAGAGTTGCGACGCATGGCCGCTGCACGCGACGCAGTCGTGCAAGAAATTGAGCAGGTGCAGCGCGGCTTGGTGGACTTGCCCGCAAGCGATGCACCAGCGGAGCTAACCGCCCTGTTAGATGTGCATTTGATGCTACTCCAAGATCAAACCCTTGCCAAAGGGGTGAGTGATTGGATTGTTGAGCGTCATTACAACGCTGAGTGGGCACTGACGGCGCAGCTCGAGGTATTGGCGCGGCAATTTGACGAAATGGAAGATCCTTACCTGCGGGAGCGCAAGGCCGATCTCGAACAGGTGATTGAGCGCATGTTGGTGGTGTTGGCGGGTGAGGGATTATCTGTTTTTGACCGAGTGCCAAAGTCAACGATTCGCCGTAACCACGATCGTGGCGAGCTACCGCCGGCGCTGGAAAAGGCGTTGGCCCCTGACGAAGCCGCGCCGCTGATTCTGGTGGCACGTGATTTGTCGCCATCCGACTTGCTGCAATTCAAGCAAAGTGTTTTTGCGGGTTTTGTGACCGAGGTCGGCGGTAAGACCTCGCATACGGCCATTGTTGCGCGGGGTCTCGATATCCCGGCGGTGGTGGGCGCGCGCAGCGCCAGCCAATTGATCAAGCAAGACGATTGGGTTGTGATCGATGGGGACGGTGGGGTGCTGCTGGTCGATCCATCCCCCACGCTGATCGAAGAGTACGTCTTCAAACAGCGCGAAGGTAACCTGGAGCGCGAGCGTCTCACTCGTTTGCGGCATACACCCGCTGTCACCTTAGACGGCGAAGCCGTGCAGTTGATGGCCAACATCGAGCAACCTGCCGATACCGATGCCGCGATTGAGGCGGGTGCTGTTGGCGTCGGCCTGTTCCGCAGCGAATTTTTGTTCATGGGTCGTACAGCGAAGGGACAATCCCAACTGCCCGACGAGGAGGAGCAATTCTTAGCCTACAAGGCCGCTGTCGAAGGCATGCATGGCATGCCCGTGACCATACGCACCATCGATATTGGCGCCGACAAGCCCCTGGATCGGCAAGCGCGCGGAGGCGCCGATGACCACTTGAACCCTGCGTTGGGTTTGCGCGCTATTCGCTGGTGTTTGGCGGAGCCCGCGATGTTTGTGGTCCAGCTGCGTGCGATTTTGCGTGCGGCAGCGTTTGGCCAAATTGATTTACTCATCCCCATGCTGGCCCATGTGAGTGAGATCAAGCAGACCCTTCAACTGATCGATCGAGCCCGCCAGCAACTCGATGCCGAGGGCGTAGCGTATGGCTCGGTGCGCTTGGGTGCCATGATTGAGGTGCCGGCGGCAGCCATGATGACATCTGTCTTCTTGAAGTATTTTGATTTCCTATCCATTGGCACCAACGACTTGATCCAATATACGTTGGCGATCGACCGTGTGGATGAATCCGTGGCGCATCTTTATGACCCTTGGCACCCCGCCATTCTTGGTCTACTGGCCCAGGTCATCAAGACCGCTCGTGCGCAGGGTAAGCATGTCTCTGTGTGTGGTGAGATGGCGGGCGATACGCAATTTACGGCGTTCTTACTTGGTTTGGGTTTGCGTAATTTTTCAATGCATCCCACGCAAATTCCTGCGGTGAAG
>JBMTSM010000230.1:0-3264 GCA_049448275.1 Burkholderiaceae bacterium | reverse complement strand
AATCGCTTTTTTATGTTCATGGGTTTCACGAATGAGCCGATTCAAATGTTGTACACCGATGTGTCAATGTTGGTCGGTATGACCTATGTGTATTTGCCGTTTATGGTGTTGCCCCTGTACGCCAACCTTGTGAAGATGGATGTGCGGTTGCTGGAAGCCGCCTATGACCTCGGCGCGAGTCCGTGGCGGGCGTTTTGGTTGGTGACGGTGCCGCTGTCTAAGAGCGGCATCATTGCAGGTTCAATGCTTGTTTTTATTCCGGCCGTTGGCGAGTTTGTAATCCCTTCTTTATTGGGCGGAGCTGAAAACTTGATGATTGGCCGTGTGGTTTGGGACGAAATGTTCACCAGTAACAACTGGCCGCGTGCGGCCGCACTCGCGGTCACATTAATCTTGCTGGTTTTGGTGCCGCTTGCCATTTATTACTATCGCCATGGCCGTCAACTTCAAGCCCAAGGAGGTCGCGGATGAACGGCATGGGCCAAGGGTTGGCAAAGCGAACCGGTGCTTTGTGGATGACAGCGGTGTATGCGTTCTTATACCTGCCGCTGGGATTTTTGATTTTCTTTTCTTTCAACAGCACCCGTCAGGATGCGCGGTTTACCGGGTTTTCGTTGCGCTGGTACGAGGCGTTGTTGCGCGACGGCCGGTTGGTTGATGGGTTCTGGTTGTCGTTGAAGGTGGCGGTTACCACGGGAACCCTGTCGTGCATTTTGGGAACCTTTGCCGCTTTTGTCTTGGTGCGCTATCACCGCTTCAAGGGGCGAACGATTTTCTCCGGAATGATTAATGCGCCCTTGGTGATGCCAGAAGTGATCATCGGCTTGTCTTTGTTGTTATTGATGGTCGCGATTCAGCGCTCAACCGAATCATGGTTTGGCGTGGGTTGGCCCGATCGAGGCCTGTTGACGATCGTGTTTGGGCATACGTTGATGGGTATGGCCTATGCGATGGTGGTGATTCAGTCCCGGTTGCGGGAAATGGACCGCGCCATCGAGGAGGCGGCAATGGATCTGGGATGCCGACCCGCGCAGGTGTTCTTCTTGGTAACACTGCCCAACATCGCGCCCGCATTGATTGCCGCGTGGTTGTTGACTTTCACGTTGTCATTTGATGATGTGGTGATCTCGGAGTTCTTATCTGGTCCTGGGGTGACGACGCTGCCGCAGGCGATTTTTACTTACGCGCGGCGCGGGATCAACCCAACGGTGTATGCCGCAGCAACCTTGTTGATCACGACCGTGACCATCGCCATCGTTGCTTACAGCCTGTGGGTTGCTCGGGCGACGCGTCGTCGCGAAAAGGACTTGCAGCTGGCTGCACGACAGGACCTGCAATGATGCCCGCTGTCGACGAGCCGTTGGTGGGTCCGCCCCTCTGGGCGGCTTGGCTTGCACCCTTGCCTTTACCGCTATTACGGACATTGGGCCGCATGTTGGGCTGGCTGTTGTGGTGCTTTGCGCATCGCCGCCGGCGCGTGGTAAATACCAACTTGCAGCTTTGTTTCCCAGACCTACCCACGCCAGCGCGGCGGCAGTTGGCCCGCGCAACCTTTACCAAGTTTGCGCAATCATTGCTGGACAGGGCCTGGTTGTGGCATGCACCGGTTGCCGTGGTGCAAGCGCGGTTGGTTGTTAAAGGCGAATTAGATTGGTTGGCCAGTGACGGCGCAAAAGTATTGTTCGCGCCCCACTTTGTCGGCCTTGATGCGGGGTGGACAGCGCTCACCTTAAACGTGGACCGGTTGTTTGCGACAATTTACGCGAAGCAAACCCGGCCTCGTTTGGATGCATGGGTTTTGGCGGGTCGCAGCCGTTTTGGAAACCCGCAGTTGTTACCGCGCCAGCAATTAGGACGCTCCGTATTGCAAGTGATGCGGCGTGAAGCGGCGCTTTACGTTCTCCCCGACATGGACTTGGGCTCCCGTGATGCCGTGTTCGTGCCTTTTTTTGGCGTTCAGGCAGCGACGGTCACAACCCTACCGCGGCTTGCGGATATCGGGCAATGCGCCGTCGCCCCAGTGACGACCCGTCTAACGTCGACTGGCTACGAGGTGACGGTTCATGCGCCTTGGTCAAATTACCCATCGGGTGACGCCGAGGCGGATGTCGCAGCAATGAATACATGCCTTGAGGCTCTCATTGCCACCATGCCGGAGCAATATTATTGGGTGCACAAGCGTTTTAAAACGCGTCCCCCAGGTGAGGGGTCAATTTATTGATTTGAAAAAATAATCATTTAGTACCCAGTAATTACCCTCTGAGCCGAGCCGGATAATTTGTATACAGTAGTTCCGTTTGTATACAACTGCTGCTGTTGCGGCGTAACGAGGAGTAACTACATGGCACAAGACGCCACGCTGGCTCAAAAGCTACGCGACCCGGATTTCGTTCCCCCAATTGGACAGGCCATCCCACTGGGCATTCAGCATGTGCTGGCCATGTTTGTATCCAATTTCACGCCAGCAATTATTGTTGGCTTGGCCGCAGGCTACAGCTTTGGCTCACCCGACTTGGTCTTTCTGATTCAAATGTCGATGTTGTTTGCAGGCGTCGCCACGCTCTTTCAGACCATCGGTTTCGGTCCGGTTGGTGGACGTTTGCCCATCATGCAGGGTACGAGTTTCGCCTTCATCCCCATCATGATTCCGGTTGTTAAGACGGCCGGAATGGGGGCCCTGTTTGGGGGCATCGTCATTGGTGGCATTTTTCACTTCTTCCTCGGCACGGTCATCGGGCGGATTCGCCACTGGTTCCCACCCTTGGTCACAGGCCTTGTCGTGCTGACGATCGGTCTGTCTTTGATACCCGTGGGTATTGAGTATGCGGCTGGCGGCGTCCCCTTGAAGGGCAAGCCTGAATTCGGCGGCGCGGGTCACTGGACCCTCGCATTGGTCGTGGTCGTCGTGACGTTGCTCATTAAGTTCTTTGTGAAGGGCTTTATGTCGTCTGCAGCGGTGTTGCTGGGCATTTTGGCGGGTTACTTGGTTGGGGTCGCCATGGGCGTTGTGAACTTCGGTGGCGTCGCTCGAGCCGGCTGGTTCGCGATACCCACACCCTTTAAATATGGTTTCGAATTCAATATTGCCGCGGTGATTGGTATGTGCGCGATGGCCGTCGTGTCTGCAATCGAGACGGTTGGTGATGTATCTGGGATCACCAAAGGGGGCGCTGGCCGCGAGGCGACCGAGAAAGAGTTGAAGGGGGCTACTTATGCCGATGGCTTAGGTACCGCCGTGGCGGGTGTCTTTGGTGGTCTGCCAAA
>JBMTSM010000229.1:0-3287 GCA_049448275.1 Burkholderiaceae bacterium | reverse complement strand
GTGACTCACCATGTGGTGGTTCAGGGTATCAATCGCGAGTCGATTTTCATCGACAATGCGGACCGGGTGGCGTGGCTGGGGTTCTTGCAAGCCCACGCTTTGAAAACCCATGTGCGTGTGCATGCCTATGTGATGCTGCGCGACCACATTCAAATTCTCGTGACACCGGAGCCTGACGGTGATGTGTCTCGGATGATGCAGGGTATTGGGCGCCAGTATGTCAGCGCGTTCAATCGCAAACATGGTCGCACAGGTACCTTATGGGATGGTCGTTATCGTTGCAGTCTGGTTCAAAGCGATCAGTATTTGCTGCGGTCGATGGCCTTCATGGATCTAGCGCCTGTGCGACTGGGCGAGGTTGGTGCCGTTGGTTCGCATATCTGGGGGAGCTACGGTCACTACACGGGTAGCCAGCCAGAGACTTGGTTGTACACGCCTGCGCCTGTATGGGCGTTGGGCAATACCCCGTTTGCGCGCGAGGCGGCCTACCAAGCTTTGGTTGACCGCGGCCTTTCCGCTGCTGAGACAACCGATATTGCGGATCATGTGTGGCGTGGCTGGGCGATGGGAGACCCAGCTTTCCTTGCGGGTCTTGCGCAGACCACGCAGCGTCGGGTGGAAAAAGCGCGACCTGGGCGCCCCAAAAAAGTGCGCCAAAAGTAGAATATGTCCCCAATAAAATAACAAAAGCTGCTTTGCTTGAATTTATAAGATTCTGACCCTAATTTATTTTCTTGCCAATCTAGGGGTTTGACCTTATCCTCGCCGGTCTACTTGACGACAGGAGCCTCCAGTGACCCAAGCAAATGAATTAAGCGCCGCAGCAACCAGCGGTCTTTACGACGCCTCTCAAGAACATGATGCCTGCGGTGTCGGCTTTGTGGCACACATAAAGGGCCATAAGACGCACGCCATCGTGACCCAAGCGCTGCAAATTCTCGAGAACTTGGACCACCGCGGCGCGGTCGGTGCAGACGCGTTGATGGGCGACGGTGCAGGTTTATTGATTCAGTTACCTGATCAGCTGTACCGCGAAGAGATGGCGAAGCAGGGCGTAACCTTGCCGCCCACTGGTGAATATGGCGTCGGCTTGGTGTTCCTGCCCAAAGAAAGCGCATCTCGCATGGCCTGTGAGCAGGAAATGGAGCGCGCAATCAAAGCCGAGGGTCAGGTGTTGTTGGGCTGGCGCGACGTGCCAGTCAACACGCAAATGCCCATGTCCCCGACCGTGCGCGAAAAAGAGCCGGTCATGCGACAGGTCTTCATTGGTCGCGGCAATGACGTGATCGTTCAAGACGCGTTAGAGCGTAAGCTGTACGTCATCCGTAAGACCTGCAGCGCGAATATCCAGCGACTCAAGCTGACACACAGCGGCGAATACTACGTGCCAAGCATGTCGACCCGCACCATCGTCTACAAAGGGTTGCTGTTGGCCAACCAGGTGGGTGAATACTTCCTCGATTTACAAGACCCCCGTTGCACGTCTGCACTGGGCCTCGTGCACCAGCGCTTCTCCACCAACACCTTCCCCGAGTGGCCACTCGCTCACCCCTACCGCTATGTGGCGCACAACGGTGAGATCAACACCGTCAAGGGCAACTACAACTGGATGCGCGCGCGCGAGGGTGTGATGAGCTCACCAGTGCTTGGCGATGACCTCAAAAAGCTATACCCCATTAGTTTTGCCGACCAGTCGGACACAGCCACCTTTGACAACTGCTTGGAGTTGTTGACGATGGCGGGCTATCCGATTGCACAGGCTGTGATGATGATGATTCCCGAGCCTTGGGAACAGCACGAGCAAATGGACAAGCGCCGTCGCGCGTTTTACGAATACCACGCCGCGATGATGGAGCCATGGGATGGTCCTGCATCGATCGTGTTTACAGACGGCCGCCAGATCGGTGCGACCTTGGATCGCAACGGTTTGCGTCCTTCACGCTACTGCATCACCGATGACGACATGGTCATCATGGGCTCTGAGCAGGGTGTTTTACCCATTCCAGAAGCTCGGATTGTGAGCAAGTGGCGCCTGCAACCCGGCAAGATGTTCTTGATCGACCTCGAACAAGGTCGCATGATCAATGACGAAGAGTTAAAGGCCGGCCTCGCCAACGCGAAGCCCTACACGCAGTGGATTGAAAACCTGCGGTACAAGCTTGAGCAAGTCGAAGGGGGTCCCGTCGAGCGCGAGGTACCCACCAATCTACTGGACCAGCAGCAAGCGTTTGGCTACTCACAAGAAGATATCAAATTCCTGATGAGTCCGATGGCGGCAAACGGTGAAGAGGCGCTGGGATCAATGGGCAACGACAGCCCGTTGGCGGTTCTGTCCGACCGTAGCAAGCCGCTGTACAACTACTTCAAACAGTTGTTTGCGCAGGTCACCAACCCGCCGATCGACCCAATCCGTGAGGCGATCGTGATGTCTTTGGTGTCCTTCATTGGCCCCAAGCCAAACCTGCTGGACATCAATCAGGTGAACCCACCCATGCGACTCGAGGTCGCGCAGCCCGTGCTGACCTTCGAGGACATGGCCAAATTGCGCAATATCGACGCGCACACCAATGGTAAGTTCCGCAGCCATACACTGAACATCACCTACCCGGTGAGCTGGGGCCGTGAGGGTGTCGAGGCGAAGTTGGCCTCCTTGTGCGCAGAGGCTGTGGACGCGATTCGCTCTGGTTGCAACATCTTGATCGTCAGTGACAAGGGCATCAGTGAAACGCAAGTAGCTATTCCCGCGTTGCTCGCCATGTCCGCGATCCACCAGCACCTGGTGCGTGAGGGCATGCGGACGTCGACGGGCTTGGTCGTCGAGACGGCGTCTGCGCGTGAGGTCCATCACTTCGCAGTGTTGGCTGGCTACGGTGCTGAGGCGGTACACCCCTACCTCGCAATGCAGACGCTTGAGAGCATGCATGCGCAATTGCCAGGCGACTTGTCAGCGGACAAAGTCATCGCCAACTACATCAAAGCGATTGGCAAAGGGCTGTCCAAAATCATGTCCAAGATGGGTGTGTCCACCTACATGAGTTACTGCGGCGCCCAGCTGTTCGAGGCCATTGGTTTGAACAGCGACATGATCACGAAATATTTCAGTGGCACACCAAGCCGTGTCGAAGGCATCAGCGTGTTCGAAGTGGCTGAAGAAGCCTTGCGCATGCACGAGTTGGCCTTCGGTAACGCGCCTGTACTGGCCAATATGCTGGATGCTGGAGGTGAGTACGCGTGGCGCGCGCGCGGTGAAGAGCACATGTGGACGCCTGACGCGATCGCTAAGTTAC
>JBMTSM010000228.1:0-3311 GCA_049448275.1 Burkholderiaceae bacterium | reverse complement strand
ATTTGTGGCCTTGTATTCATCATTATTGAGATGCTGATGAACTTGGGATATGTGTCGATCAGTTTTGGTGTGGGGTCCCTTCTGACGGGTCTTCTGATCAAAGTCGACTCGCTGCCGACAACCTTTGATACCGGATTTATTGACGAACTCTTCGTTGCTGCGGTCTTGTCGGTCTGCGCGCTGATTTTGATTCGTAAGTTTTTTAAATCGCGTTCGCTTAGTGATATCAATAACTACTAGCCCCTTGTTGGCATTGCGCCCCAGCCCGGCCCAGCGCAATGAGTTGAAGTTTAGGCGTAATCGTTGCATCATTGATGAAAATTCGAAGTATGCCTAATTGTGCTGTTTGCAAATAGGCGATGGTGTAAACAGACGCGCGTAAGGGAGTAGCGGCATGGGGGTAGGTATCAAAAGCGACCGTGGCACAAGTTTGTATGACCAGGAGATGGCTGAAAGGACTAATGCGGTCGCAGCCGTCTTTGCGGCGCACGGTCATGATGTTGATAAATACGTCTCAGACTTCAAGCATGCGGTTGAAGAGCGCTGGGTGCCTGAGAACGGGGCCCGTGTTGTCGCCAAGGCATGGACAGATGCGGCCTTTCGCGAGCGGCTGTTGGCGAATGGGCATCAAGCCGTTACCGAGCTGGGCTTGCCAATGCCGGCGCATCACCGACACTTGGTCGCGTTGGAGAATACGGACAAGATCCACAACGTCATCTGTTGCACGCTCTGTTCGTGCACTGCCTTTTCGATCATCGGATTGCCGCCCGATTGGTACAAAGATTTGGAATACCGTGCGCGCATTGTTCGAGAGTCCAGAACCGTTCTGAAAGAAATGGGGCTTGATTTACCGAGCGATGTCGAGATAAGGGTGTGGGACACCACCGCCGACACCCGTTACATGGTGATACCGCAGCGCCCCGCCAATACAGAGGGGTGGAGTGAGGAAAAGCTTGCCGCCATGGTCAGCAAAGACGCCATGTTTGGTGTCGCGCGTATTTAGGAGTTGGGTATGGACGGCATGCATGACCTAGGGGGCAAACAAGGTTTTGGCCCTGTACGTTTCGTTCCGAATGCACCGGTTTTCCACGCCGATTGGGAGGTTCGTGCGAACGCGATGTACCCAATGGCAGTTACGGTCGGGCTCATCAATATGGACGAGTATCGCTACGCGATTGAGCGTATGGAGCCACGCCATTACGTTGCAGCGACCTACTATGAGAGGTCGTTAACCAGCGTGGCCTCACTGATGGTCGAGAAAGGTTGGGTTTCTGCAGCCGATTTGGCGCAAAAAGCGGGGTGTGTATTCCCGCTCGCAAAGCCGGGGGTAGCAGGGCGATCTAACCTGCCGAACGCACAGAACTATACCGTTGGTGATCGTGTCAAGGTTCGAGACGATCTTGTAGCCGGTCACGTGCGTTTGCCAGCCTATCTACGTGGCAAGCTCGGAGAGGTTGTGGGATGCTCGCCCAGTTACCCATTCCCTGATGGGCATGCGCACGGCGTCCCTTCAGAGCCCGAACCCACATTCGATGTTCGATTTCGCGCGCAAGATCTTTGGCCAGAATCCGCGGACGACGCTTTCGTGCATGCCGCCATATTTCGCAGTTACCTACAGCCTGATCGGTGAAACTGATGAGTCGTCTCCATGAAATCGTAATTGTCGGGGGCGGCGCTGGCGGGCTAGAGCTCGCAACGCGACTGGGGCGAAAGTACCGCGGGTCAGACCTTGTCCAGGTCACGCTTGTCGATAAAAAGCGCACACACATCTGGAAGCCGAAGTTACATGAAATTGCGGCGGGTAGCATGGACACAGGACACCACGAAGTCGACTACATGGCGCAGGCCCACTGGAATCACTTCATTTTCCGACTTGGTGCATTGGAAGCGATCGATCGCGCACAAAAGACCGTTGAGCTGGCGCCCTATCTGGATGAGGATGGTCGGGCGGTGACCCCCATCCAACACCTCAGCTACGACACCCTGATCATTTGCGTCGGTAGCATGAGCAACGACTTTGGTACCCGTGGCGTGAGTGAACACGCATTAAAACTTGAGAACCAACACGATGCCAAGGTTTTCCACTCGCGTATGGTCAACGCTTGCATAAGGGCGCATAACCAAATCGACGCGATCCATGATCGACAATTGCACGTCGCCATCATCGGTGCGGGGGCCACTGGTGTTGAACTTGCGGCTGAGTTACACCGAACGACGCGTGAAGTAGTGGCTTTCGGACTCGACCGTATCGATACGCAAAAAGACATAAAAGTCACATTAATCGAGGCGGCAGATCGAATTTTGCCGGCTTTGCATCCCCGCTTGTCGAACGCTACCGAGGCCTTGCTGACGCGCTTGGGCGTGCAGGTACTGACCAGCTCCAAAGTGACTGAGGTCACGGCAACCGACGTCCGACTATCTAATGGTCAGGTGATCGAGTCCGAGATGGTTGTCTGGGCGGCGGGCGTCAAAGCGCCTGAGTTTTTGAAGGATTTCGGGGGGTTGGAAACGAACCGCCTCAACCAGTTAGTTGTTTCGAATACGCTTCAATCAACACGTGACGAGAATATTTTTGCGTTTGGCGATTGCGCCGCATGCCCTTGTCCGGACGAAGATGGGGGGCGTGGTGGTGTCGTGCCACCCCGGGCGCAAGCGGCCCACCAACAGGCTTCACACATGTTGAGCCAAATCAGCCGACGATTATCTGGCGCGCCGTTGAAGCCCTATAGATACCGAGATTTCGGATCATTGGTATCGCTCGGTAAATACTCGACCGTCGGGAATCTGATGGGTGGCGTCGTTGGGAAAAATCTGATGCTTGAAGGGTATTTTGCAAAAATGATGTACCTGTCGCTTTACAAGCTGCACGAGCTTGCCATACACGGCGTCATCAAAACAACCATGCATACCGTGGCCCGTGCGATCACAAAACAAGCAAATCCAACCGTGAAGCTCCACTGATGGCATTCCTTCTATCGGTCGACATCGGTGATATTGCAAAGAAAACTGACGGTCGATCAGGTGTACTTCAGTCGTCGCTTCTCGACGAGTGTCTTTATTTCCCGATACACCGGATTTCGCCCCCGGCCTTCGCTCACCACTGCTGATTTGGTGGTGACGACCACACCCGATGCGGTCTTGACCTGAACCGGCTCTACCGGTTCTCCTGTTTCGCTAGACGCGATATTCAACCGAGGTCCGCCTTCCTTCTTCATCCAGCGGTCGGACCATTGGACCAAGAAGATAATCATTGGGAATAAGTCGCGCCCCTTGGGTGTCAGACGGTAATCCACCGCACGCCCGTCGTTCTT
>JBMTSM010000227.1:0-3313 GCA_049448275.1 Burkholderiaceae bacterium | reverse complement strand
TTGCGGAAAATTTCCACCGAGTCACACCTGATCGCGGTTGAAGTTATCGCGGCGCTGGGTGCGTTACAGTTCTTTTACTTGGCAATCAAAGACCTCAACGCGGCTTAACGATCCGTCGCATGACGGGCGACATGATCCGATCCGAGATATGGATATCTAACACCGTGGGGCGCGCTTGACCACTCGCATGGGCCGCCTTGAACGCATCGACCGCATCAGTCAATTGCCCCAGCGAATCAACGCGATACCCTTCCAGCCCGAACCCCCGCGCAACTGCCGCCAGATCGTCATGACCGAAATAGGCCCCCTGCTCACTAACGCCATCCTTGCGCAGCTTGTGGACTTCGGAGCCGTAACCGCCGTCATTCAAGATACAAATCAGAACGTTTAAGCGGTGTCGGCGAATGGTCTCCAACTCCTGCACGTGCATCAGAAAGCCACCATCGCCATCAAATAACACCGTGGGTATGTCGCCCTTCACAACAGCGGCTCCAGCCGCATAGGCCAAGCCATTGCCGATCGCGCCAAACTCGCGAATGGTCAAAAAGTTGACGACATCCCGCCCACGCATGTGCGCTGCGTAATACGAGCAATGACCAGACGAGTTCACCATCATCCAGTCTTTGGGTAACGCGGCATCAAGGGCTGTGATCACGGCGCGCGGATCGAGTCGCGCGTCGGTTGCTGTCTGCTCGTACGCATCAAAAACAGGGTTGTCAATGAGGGCTTTATAGCTGGGAACGCGCTGGCGCGCGGGCTTACTGGACAAGTCTGGGTGAGCCAACAGCGCTTCGACCGTGAGACGAGCATCACCACACAAATGGTGGGTCGCAGCGATCCGACCTTGGCTCAAGACCACCGGATTGGTATCAATCTGAAGCACCTGCGCTTTCGGGTGAAGCCGGCCAGCATCGGCAGCGTGTGAGGCCAATCGACCGCCCACCACGATGACTAAATCGGCCTCGGCAAAAAAGTGCTTGGCAGCGTCTGAGGCGAAACCACCGCTGACATTCAAGTTGTACGGGTCATCATGAAAGAGTCCGCGCGCTGGTAACGTCGTGGCGAGCAAAGCATCAACCGTCGTAGCCAAGGTCATGCAGGCTTGTTTGGCACCCGAGACGACCGCGCCGCGCCCCCCGACCAAAATAATGCGTTCAGATGCATTGATAACGGCCACAGCGGCATCAAAATTCTCACGATTCGAAATGACCCGCTTGTCAACGGTTGGCCAAGCCACGGTGGGTTGATACGTCGTCTCAAGCGTCCAGGCCGACTCTTGTAAATCAAACGGGATACCGACCACGACAGGTCGACTTTTCTCGCGCGCTTCGGCAAAGGCTTCGTTGAGCTTGGGAAACAGCTGGTGCTGCGTGTGCACTTGCATGTAGCTCGCCCCGCAGGCTGTAACTAAGGGGGCTTGATCAAGCGCTTGGTTGTACCAAGCCAGCCCCAGGGGCGACTCGCCTGCGATGATCACCAACGGTATCTGTGCACGAACCGCCGCGATCAGTGCCGTCATAACTTGGCTCAAACCCGGCCCACAAGTCACCGTTGCGAAGCCAATCGTATGGGCTGTTCGGCTGTAGGCCATCGCCATCGATACCGCACAGTGCTCATGGCGCACATGGGTGAACTGACACCCCTCACGCTCTAACGCTGCAGCCAAGTGCATGTTGCCGTCGCCCAGCAACGCAAAGGCGTGCGAAACACCCTCTGCAACGCAAGCGCGTGCGATGACGTCCGTTGTCTCCATATCAGCTCCCGTTGGTTTGGGCATCGCGCGTCAGCGCGGCTAAGCGAAAAAAGCCGTGCACCATTTTGGAGTAAGGCATCATCAAAAAAAGCGTCAATACACAGCCCAGGTGAACGGCCAGCATCAATGGCATCAGAAGTGTGCCACCCAGCATCCACAAGAGCAGGCCGGTGCTCGCTGTCAAGAACAGCAGCCAAATGAAGACCCAGTCGCCCCCCCATCGGCTCGCTGAACCCAACGCTGGGTTTGCTGTGCGCTTCAACTTCATGAGAAACAGCGCCCCCACCGAGAGCATGACCCCGCCGATCACTCCCAATATCTTGGGCAGCGTGTACCAGGCGTAGGGCGCGGGCATATCGAGGACATAGTGCATCACCGTCGCGGTCGAGGTACTCGCAAAGCAAAGCAAG
Source organism: Burkholderiaceae bacterium (assembly GCA_049448275.1). GTDB lineage: Bacteria > Pseudomonadota > Gammaproteobacteria > Burkholderiales > Burkholderiaceae_C > RS62. The sequence continues at coordinate 1,150 of JBMTSM010000227.1, read as the reverse complement.
AAACCGTACATGGCCAGTTGGTGTCCGGCCCTGCGCTTATGAGAGTAGCGGTCCCCGTCTTCGTACTGACAACCTTGTTGCTGCCCGCCCGACAGGTTTTTCAAGTTGGCAGCAGCTTTCAGCGCAGACACCAGATGTGACCAACGAACCGTCTCGCCCCCTACTTCCCGCCAGTAACGGCGGATCGACCACGCGATCACCACCAATGGCCCGACGAACGCCGGCGCAAAAATGGCCACCAAAGCGTTGTGACTGAAGTAGTCGTAAAAGGTATTCCCTCCCACCACACCTTGCATCCACATGAGGAAAAAGATGGTCGCAAACAAAACCAATCCGGCAACCAATCCGCCGTGCGTCTGGACGCGCTTCGCCAGCCAAGTGGGGGTGGACAGACGCTCCCACGAGGCTGTTCGCACTTCCGCCAGTGCCGCGGGCAAATTGATCGCGAACTCATGCGGCGCCGTGTACTGGCAGGCGTGATAGCAACCTTGGCAGTTGTGGCACAGGTTTGCAAATTGCGTCATATCCGTTAGCGAGAACGTCCGCTGTTTGGTCATCGCTGGAAACACTGCACAGAAGCCCTCACAGTATCGGCACGCGTTACAGATTTCAATTTGACGCCGCGCCTCGGCCTGGTTATTCACTGACATAGTTACCTGCCTCTTGTCCTGCAATTCGACCGTAGACGGTCCCAATGGTCATACCGAAGCCCGCCAAGTAGCCTTCTCCCAAAATGCTGCCCGCCATGATTTCGCCAGCAGCCCAAATGTTCTCCGCTGGCGCGTCTTGCATCTGCACCTTCGCTTGCGGGTCGACCTTGAGCCCCAAATACGTGAACGTCACACCCGGTCGCAATTGGTACGCATAAAAAGGCCCTTCGTTGATGGGGCGTGCCCAGTTGGTTTTATTGATGGTCAAGCCCGTCGTGCACACGCCATCGAGTTGGTTAGAGTGAAACTTACCGGTATCGCCGCACGCGGCATTGAAGGCTTCAATTGTGCTCATAAAGGTGTCAACTGGCAGCCCCAACTGTGCGGCCAAGGCTTCGAGGGTGTCCGCTTTTTCCGGTGGAAACACAGATGGCATGAAGAGGTTAAGGGACTTGGCGTCGATCACCACATAAGCGACCTGATCGGGTTGGGCTGCAACC
>JBMTSM010000226.1:0-3331 GCA_049448275.1 Burkholderiaceae bacterium | reverse complement strand
GCCACTCGCAGAGCGTGAACATCAAAATCGCATCGACCCAGATCAGGGGGAGGCTATCAACGAGCAAGGGAGTCCTCCGGTTTTCATGATCGGAACAATTTGACCACACCAGTCGACAGACTGATACCCAGCAAAATCACCAGTGCGCAGACGAACATGGTCAAGGTGATGGCTTCATCCAAAAATGTGACACCGTAAAAGGCAGCAAATACAGGCACGGCAAAGGTCACCGATAACGCTTTACTGGCGCCGACCAGCGCGATCACTCTGAAAAATAAGATGTAAGCCAAGCCAGTGCAAAAAACACCCAGGATCAGGAGTGCAGCGAGCGTGCCGGGTTGTAGGCCATGGTCTGGCCAATACGCCCATGCAAAAGGGGCTAAGAACAACGTTGCACCCAGCTGGCTGCCGGTCGCCGAAACGATAGGGGGAACCCCCGAAAAATACAACTTGGTGTAGCTGGCAGAGATACCGTAAAAAATGGGCGCAGCGATGCAAACCAAGATACCGATCAGGTAAGCCTGGCGCTCGGCAACAGGGGCCTCGGTGGCGTTTTGTAGCGCTAAAAAGCTCACGCCCACAAAGCCGATCGCCAGCCCAATTATTTGGTTCAGGGTGAGGTGTTCCTTCAACCAAATCCACGCAATGAGGGCCCCAAATAACGGTGTTGCCGCGTTGACGATCGCACCGGTACTGCTCGGGACCGTGAGCATCGCAATGCAATACGCAGCGAATGGAATGCCCGAGTTCGTTACACCCAATATGAGCACACGGCGCCAATGTTGCTTCAATACCGGTAAGTGACCTTGCCAGGCCAGCAGCGGGAGCAGTACCGAAAAAGCGATGAAAACCCTTCCGAAGGCCGCCGCCATGGGACCAATATCTTTCGCGACGACTTTGGTGAACATGAAGGACGCGCCCCACATGGCGCTTAAAAAAAGCATGTCCACCCACCAGGGGCGCGCTTTGAAATGTGTCATCCAACGGCGTGCCGTTGCAGCGTATCCAGCGCTAGTCAATGGCTCGTTCCAGGCGCAACAGCGCTGCTTTTTTCTCGATACCCCCGGCATAGCCGGTCAACCGCCCATCAGCACCCACGACGCGGTGGCACGGGATAAGTATCGATATCGGATTACGCCCCACGGCGCTACCGACCGCACGGGCGCTGGTGGCAAGCCCTTTGCCCTGTGTCAGTTGTCGCGCGAGGTCGCCGTAAGAAACAGTGCGTCCCCATGGGATGCCTTGTAGCGCCGACCAAACCCGTTGTGCAAATGGGCTGCCGCCTTGCGGCGCCAGGAGGATATTGAAGGTTTGGCGCTGTCCGGCTGCATAGGCCTCCAGCCCTCGGGTCAGCTCAGACCAGAGTGGGTGGTTGCTGTACCCCTCCTCGGGGACATCTGTGAGGTCCGGGAAGTGTGCTTGGCCTACGAACCACAAACCGCCCAACGCCTCATCAACCCGCATGCCCACCATGGGGCCCCAAGGGCTTGCGATAGTGGATTGTCTATTTTGGCTTGGCATACCGCTATTGTCTCCCCAAAGGACGCGCGATCGGTTACGCGGGGCGTTAAGATTCTTACAATTCAGTGGAGTCTTTGAGACACATCTTACGCTTCCAATTCAATTATGACTTTCCCAGCCAGCTGTTTCAAAGCCTACGACATTCGCGGTACCGTCCCCGATCAACTAACCCCTGAGTTCGCTTGGAGCTTGGGTGTGGTGTTTGGGCAAGCCGCCATGCGTCTTGGTGAGACCGTGGTCGCTGTGGGCAGAGATGGCCGCCTGAGCGGGCCAGAGCTATCTGAAGCCCTGACTTTGGGGCTGGCGCATGCGGGCATTGCGGTGCTTGATATCGGTTTGGCCACCACCCCGATGCTGTACTACGCAGCGCATACCGCCTGCAGTAGCGGGATTCAAATCACGGGTAGTCACAACCCCAAGCATTACAACGGTTTCAAAATGGTGCTTGCAGGGCAGGCCATTTACGGTGAGACGATTCAGGCGCTCGCGCAGGGGATGGCGCGTTTAGCCCCTGACGATCGGCGCATCAACGATGGCTCACGCGATCGCGTAAAGCCCTTGATGGTTCAGGCCGAATACACCGACCGCATCGTCAGTGACGTTCGATTGGCGCGTCCGATGAAGATCGTGGTGGATAGCGGTAATGGGGTCGCGGGTGCATCCGCGCCTGGTATTTTCAGAGCGCTGGGCTGCGAGGTCATCGAGCTGTTCAGTGAGGTGGATGGACATTTTCCAAACCACCACCCAGATCCCAGCAAACCCGAAAATTTGGCTGATTTGAGGCGCGCATTGGAAACGACTGACGCCGAGATCGGTTTGGCTTTCGACGGCGACGGTGATCGTTTGGGTATTGTGACTAAGGACGGGCAGACCATTTATCCCGATCGACAAATGGTGTTATTCGCACGCGATGTGTTGAGCCGTGTACCCGGTGCACCGATTGTGTTTGACGTGAAGTGCAGTCAGCGACTGGCGCCGGAAATTACCGCTGCAGGCGGGCGTCCGGTGATGTTCAAAACAGGACATTCGCTAGTCAAGGCCGAAATGAAAGCGCTCAACAGCCCGCTGGGGGGTGAGATGAGTGGCCATATTTTCTTCAAAGAGCGCTGGTTCGGTTTTGATGACGGGACCTATGCAGGCGCCCGACTACTGGAAATCCTGAGCCAATCGGATGACCCCAGTGCGGTGTTGAACGCCTTGCCAACCAGCATCAGTACCCCCGAGTTGAATGTGGATTGCAGTGGTCAAGATGCGCATGCCTTAGTGGCCGAATTGGTGGCTGCCGCGTCGGCGGACACCGTGGGTTTTGGTGCGCCCGGGGTGGTGTGCACCATCGACGGTTTGCGGGTGGATTGGCCAGATGGCTTTGGTTTGATTCGCGCATCAAACACCACGCCGGTTTTGGTGCTGCGTTTTGAGGGCCATACGGAAGCGGCCTGCGCACGCATCCAAGCGCAGTTCATGGCGCTGCTGCGGCAGAAAATGCCGAATGCGGTTATCAAAGATGCAGCCCATTAAGCACTGACAATATGTCCGATACACCGTGCAACCATCCTGATCCTGAAGTGATAGTCTTCAATCTTAAGAAGCGATATACCGGGGTTTCCGCGACTGTCAACGCGTTGGTGCCGCTGCAATTTTCGCAGTGGCGTTTGGCTTACTGTGGCACGCCGCTGTCAAATGGCGTCGTGGGTTTGACCCGTCGAGAGGCTATTCAACTATCCAAGCAAGCGCCCAAAAACCGATTGTTTCGCATTTGGCATGTGCGCCGTGATCACGAGATGATGGCGGGATTATGGGCGCGTGATGT
>JBMTSM010000225.1:0-3352 GCA_049448275.1 Burkholderiaceae bacterium | reverse complement strand
TAAAGGCCTTTTTATAAGCTTTGAAGGCATTGATGGGGCTGGCAAGTCCACCCACATTGCCGCACTGGTTGATCGCTGTCGCGCCCAAGGTCGAACCGTGACACAAACCCGCGAGCCAGGCGGGACGCCGTTGGCGGAATCTTTGCGTGAATTGGTGTTGCACCAGCCCATGGATGCCCTCACGGAAGCGCTGCTGGTTTTTGCAGCCCGCCGAGACCACTTACAACAGGTGATTGAACCTGCGCTGTCGCGTGGCGAGGTCGTTGTCTCGGATCGCTTTACAGACGCGACATTTGCATACCAAGGGGCGGGCAGGGGGTTCGACACCAGCGTTTTGACGCAGCTTGAGCGCTGGGTTCAAGATGACGGCAGCGGTGCGATCCGCCAGCCTGACATCACCATTTGGTTCGAAGTTCCGCCGGCCGTTGCGGCAGAGCGCCTGGCCAAAGCGCGGCAAGCGGATCGTTTTGAAGCACTGCCCGTTGCGTTCTTTGAGCGCGTGACACAGGGTTATGCTGCTCGCGCTGAGGCTGCGCCGTCGCGGTTTATTCGTATTGATTCACACCAGGCACCCGAAGCGGTGTGGCGGTCGCTCGAAACAGCGTTGGCTACAAGAGGGCTATGACCATGCACAACGCTGAAACCTTGCCCCCGTGGCTTCAAGAACAATTGGCAGAACTGCGCAGCCAGCGCGGACACGCCTTGATGCTCAGCGGCGCAACAGGGCTTGGGCAATACGAACTGGCTTATGCGTTAGCGCAGGTGTGGCTGTGCGAGCGTCCCTCAGAGCAGGGGGCTTGCGGGTCTTGCGACGGCTGTCACGCGGTCGCCCAGCGCAGTCACCCCGATTTGCACGTTCTGGTACCAGAGGCGTTGGCGCCTGAGCTTGGCTGGCCAATCGAGGCAAAGGCACAAGACGAAATCGATAAGAAAACCCGTAAGCCCAGCAAATGGATTCGCGTGGATGCGGCGCGCGCCGCGGTCGCGTTCACGCAATTAACGGTGTCGCGGGCGGCCCACCAAGTCATCTTGATTCATCCCGCGCACCGACTCAACGTCGAGGCGGCGAATACCTTGCTGAAGACCTTAGAAGAACCACCGGGTAACACACGATTCATCCTCGCGTGTGAGGCTTTGCATCAGGTTTTGCCGACGATCCGTAGCCGTTGTCACATCCACCATATGCGTTGGCCACTTGCGGCAGAGGCCGTCGACTGGCTGCAGCTTGCCGCCCCCAACAATGCTTCGCGAGAAACCGCCTCGGTTTGGCTGCGTGCAGCCGGCGGTCGTGCGCAGGACGCTCTCAACTGGGCCGCTATCGGCTTGACCGCTGAGCAATGGCAGCGCCTACCGAGGGCCATTGCCAATGGTGACGTGGGAATCATGGGCGACTGGCCCGCGGCAACCGTTTTGGACACCCTGCAAAAGCTGGCTCACGATGCACAGGCCCACTGGGTTGGTGCGTCACCGCGATTTTTTGAGACTCATGATTTACCGCCATTGCCACACCTCCGTGTGCTTGAGCAGTGGGCCCTGCGATTAGGCGACTGGCGTCGCAGCGTCGAACACCCTTTTAACGCTGGGTTGCAGCTGGAAACCTGGATGACTGATTGCCAGCAAGTCTTCACCCCGGTTACTCGAAGCACCTGACCAACTGAAAACTGAATCACCGTATGTTCGTCGACTCTCACTGCCACCTCAACTTCCCCGAGCTTAAAAGCCAGCTGCCAGATATTTTGGCGGGTATGGCCAATGCCAAGGTGACACGCGCCTTGTGTATCTGCACCACCTTGGAAGAATTTGACGAGGTACATGCGCTCGCCCAGACCCATGACAACTTGTGGGCGACGGTGGGCGTGCATCCCGACAACGAGGGCGTGCGTGAGCCCAGCTTTGCGCAGTTGGTGACGGATGCTCAGCACGCCCGGGTAGTTGGCATTGGAGAGACGGGGCTCGATTACTATCGACTCAACGGTCGCTCAATCGCGGACATGGCTTGGCAACGGGCACGTTACCGTACGCACATCGAAGCGGGCAGGGCCGTCAACCTGCCACTGGTCATCCACACCCGATCGGCTTCCGAGGACACGTTGGCCATTCTGAAGGAGGTAGGGGGCTTCGCCTCAGGTGCTTCTTCGGATTTACCGGTATCCCGAGGCGTATTTCACTGCTTTACTGAGTCGATGGCGGTGGCTAAGGCCGCTCTTGACTTGGGCTTTTACATCTCGCTATCGGGCATTTTGACGTTCAAAACGGCCGAGGACTTGCGTGAGGTTGCCGCCTATGTGCCTCTAGACCGACTGCTCATCGAGACTGACAGCCCTTATTTGGCACCTGTGCCTTACCGTGGAAAGACCAACAACCCCGCGTACGTGCCGCACGTTGCGGCTTGTTTAGCAACCGTTAAGGGGGTCTCAGTTGAAACCGTGGCGAGCCAAACCAGTGCCAATTTTCACACCCTTTTTGACAAGGTGCCGGCACCTGATCCAGGTCTTTTAAATTAGAAATGACATTAAATAAACTAAAAAGTTTATTGATAAATAAATGAATTTATTTCGTACAGGTTTGCTTTCCTTGTTGTTATTCACAACACTGGGCGCGGCTGCGCGCGCAGAAAGCCCAACGGTACAAGCCTGGTTTGATGCATTGAAAAAGGATGACGTCTGGGCGCTAAGTTCCATGCAGATGAAGGGCATTTCGACCAACCTGACGGATGACGATGGCAATACAGCGCTTCACGGCGCGATCGTTTTGGGCAAGCTCGACACCCTGAAATGGCTACTAAATCAACCAGACATCGCGATCAACCAACGCAACAAGGCCAACGAGACGGCATTGATGTTTGCGGCAATCCGGTGCGATCTTTCGGCCGCCAAAGCCCTGATCGAGCGTGGCGCAGCCATCAACCACACGGGCTGGGTGCCGCTGCATTACGCGGCCTCGTGCAGGGCGTCCAACGCGACAGATCTTGTCCACCTGATGCTGGAGCACCATGCTTACATTGACGCGGAGTCACCCAACGGTTCAACGCCGCTGATGCTGGCCGCCCAGTACGGCCGCTTCGAGACGGTTCGTTTGCTGGTGGAGGCTGGCGCCGATGTCGCGATCCGCAACCAACGCGATCTCACCGCAGTTGACTTTGCCGCACTTCGAGACAACCCCGATGTGAAACAGTACCTCCACGAGGCGCTGTTAGACAAAAAACGGCTGAAGAAAGGCACCTGGTAGGTATCGAAGTGTCGGACTTGCCCTTGAATCGACTAGTGATTTTATATTCTACAATGTATATTATGTTAAATTAATTATTTAAAAGGAAATGCCAATTACGCCAAGCGGTTCAACGCCTCGCACA
>JBMTSM010000224.1:0-3359 GCA_049448275.1 Burkholderiaceae bacterium | reverse complement strand
CTGGCGCACATCATTGCCCGACCGCCGGCATGGTGCGCCCCTGAGTTGTCGACGCGCCCAACCGTCTTTTTTAAGAGTTGCGGCTGGGCTGGATGGGACTTGGCGGCAGCGCAGTGTGCGCTTGCCAATCGATCAATGTTGTGAGCCGCGGTGGGCCCAGCCTGTGGTGTGGCGTTCGATGTAATCAAAAATTTCATACATCGCCATGGCCATCACCCCAACAACCACCAAGCCGCCAAAGGCCAATCCCATTTGCATGGCCGAACCTGCAGATATCAGCAGGTAACCAATGCCCTCGTTCGAGGCGGTCATCTCAGACACAGTTGTGCCAACGAAGGCCAGGGTAATGGCGACCTTGAGCGAGCCAAAAAAGTAGGGCATGGATCGTGGTAAGCCCACTTTCACCAGGACATCCCAGCGCTTGGCACCGAGGACGCGTAACACGTCCTCAAGCTCCGGCTCAAGGGTCGCCAGCCCCGTCGCGATGTTCACCATGATGGGAAAGAAACTGATCAGGAAGGCGGTAAGAATCGCAGGGCCGACGCCGATACCAAACCAGACCACCAAGATCGGCACGAAAGCCGCTTTGGGTAACGCGTTGAATGCCGTCATCAGCGGATAAACGGCGGCATAGGCGATGCGCGAGCTGCCGATAATGAATCCCAGCATGACGCCAACCAGAATCGCAATACCGAAACCGACCATCGTTACCCAGTAGGTACGCCAAGCGTGCGCCAAAATCACATCTCGGTATTCAACCAGCTGTTCCCAAATCCGAGACGGGCTCGGGAAAATGAATTCGCTGACGCCGAAGCCGCTGCAAATGAGCTCCCACAACAGCACCACGCTGACCAGGAAAATCCAGGGTGACCAACGCTCAATGGTTTTCGATTTCATGTTGTTTTTGCTCAGGGTGTTGGTTGTAGGGTGGTCTGACGAATCGCGCCAATGTGACTGCGCAGTTCGTGAACAATATCGGTGAACTGCGGCGTATAGGTGATCTCGAGGTCACGGGGGCGCGGCAAGTCGATGTCTTTTTTGACCAAAAAGCGCCCAGGGCTCTTACTCATCACGTAAACCGTGTCCGCCAAAAAGACCGACTCCCGCAAATCGTGCGTGACCAAAATGACGTTGAAGCGTTGTGCCTCCCACAGATCACGCAAGGTACACCACAGCTCCTCGCGGGTGAATGCATCTAGCGCGCCAAAGGGTTCGTCCAAGAGAAGCATTTTCGGCTCATGGATCAACGCACGACAAATACTGGCACGTTGTTGCATACCGCCGGACAGCTCCCATGGGTATTTGTCTTCGTAGCCTTTCAGTCCCACCGAGGCAAGCAGGTTACGCGCGCGCTCGATGTAGGCATCCTTATTGGTCTTGAAGTTGGAGCGATAAGGCTCAACGATCTCCAGTGGCAGTAACACGTTATCGATCGTGCTGCGCCAAGGCAGGAGCGAGGGGGCTTGGAAAGCCATGCCGCTGATCTTGAGGGGGCCAGTGACCGGTTGCCCATCAACCAAAATACGACCTTGACTGGGCATTTTCAGTCCGGTCGTGAGTTTCATGAAGGTCGATTTGCCGCACCCCGACGGACCGACAATGGCAACAAACTCACCTTGGTTGACGGACAAGTTGATGTCTTCGACCGCATAGTTTTTTTGCGCCAAGAGCTCTTCGTTGTAGGCGAGCCATACATTTTGGAAATCGACAAACGCGTTTGACATAAGGCCTTCGGTTCGGTGGTTCTTGTTGAGAGCGCGTCAGCGCACTCTAAAAAAAAGGGCTCAAACCGGTCGGTTTAGCCCCTTTGATTCGAATCGGCAAGTTGCCTTGCCGAAGCGTTTCAAATTTACTTGGCCTTGGGCAGGATGTCCAGAACGGCTGCGCTGGGCAGGAATGAGCCGTTCCATACATCTGCTGCTTTGACCCGTGACTTGGTGTTGAACGCGTCAGACACTTGCGAAGCCATGAGTGCCAAGCGGGGGGCCTTCACTTGTCCAAAACCCTCTTCGCGGGCAGAAGGGCTGTTGATGACGGTGTCGATCGCCAATTGCAAACGACGTGTCTCAAGCTTGGTATTGATGATGCCGTCACGGGCTTTTACCGCTTCGATCGCCTGCGCGGGGTCAGCCACGACATCTTTCGCGCCCTTAGCGAACGCTGCCAAGAAAGCCTTGATGGCTTCGGGGTTCTCTTTGATCAACTTGGGTGATGCAATGATGGCGTTGCCGTAAAGCTTCACACCGTTGTCTGGGTAGGCCAGAACGGTGACGTCGGCAGCGGGCACACCGCGCGCTTCAATGTTTAGCAACGATGTGAAGGTAAAGCCGGTGATGGCATCGACGTCGCCGCGAACCAGCATGGTTTCACGCAACGGTGGGTCCATGGCTGTCCAGGTTACGTTTTCGATACCGTTGGCTTTTGCAAAGATTGGGAAGGCGCGACGGCCGGCGTCAAACACGGGGGCACCTAATTTCTTACCCGCCAAATCGGCGGCCGTTTTGATGCCTGACTTCTTGAGCGCCATCACGGAGGCGGGTGTGTTGTTGTAGACCATCATCACAGCCACGGGCTTATTGGGTGCATCGGGGTTGTTGGCGTGGAATTCCATCAAAGCAGCCAAGTCAGCAAAACCCATGTCGTAGGTACCGGAGGCGACACGTGTCACCGCACCACCAGAGCCATTGCCCGAGTCCACGGTCACGTCAAGGCCAGCGTCCTTGAAGTAACCTTTAGCGGTTGGGACCAAGAACAAGGCAGAGGGACCCTCAAAGCGCCAGTCCAATTGGAACTTAATGGGGGTTGCTGCATGCGCAAAACCCATGGCCGTCACGGCTAGGGCAAGGGCAGTTGATTTAAGGAATGAACGCTTCTTCATATAGGCTCCAGTGGATCTGTGGTTGATGATTAGGTCGGCAGAACAGCGGTCGGCCGTGCCGTTAAACGCGGCACGTTAAGCTGAGCAATTTTAGCGCCAACCTGTGTCGCCTGTATTTGGGGTTTAACCTAGCGATGGCCCTAAAATCGCGCCCACCGGACAGAAAATACGGGCATAAATCACAGGGAGTGCAGGATGGTTTCGGACGATTTGAATACACAAGTCCTCATTGTGGGTGGCGGACCGGTCGGCATGGGGTTGGCTATCGAATTGGGACAGCGCGGTATTTCGGTCGTCGTTGTTGAGCGGTACGAGCAACCGCAACCCATCCCCAAAGGGCAGAACCTGACCCAACGGACCATGGAGCATATGCATTTTTGGGCTGCGGAGGACGCGCTTCGTGCTGCGCGCACCATTCCCAAGTCCTATGGGATCGGTGGCTTAACCGCCTACGGTCAGCTTTTGAGCCCCTATCACTACG
>JBMTSM010000223.1:0-3370 GCA_049448275.1 Burkholderiaceae bacterium | reverse complement strand
CATATGGGCGGCGTTTCAACCGAACAACCCTGGGAGCCTATTCTGGCGGGCAACATCATGGGCATGGTCAACTTGTATGAGGCTGCGCGCAAGGCGGGCACCAAGCGGATCATCTTCGCCAGTTCCAATCATGCGACGGGGTTTTACAAGCAATCAGAAACCATCACCCCCAACGCACAGCCAAAGCCAGATGGCTTCTACGGCTTGTCCAAAGCCTTCGGCGAGAACGTGGCGCAGATGTATTGGGATCGCTGGGGTATCGAGACGGTGAGCGTGCGCATTGGCTCGTCGTTCCCCGAACCCAAAGACCGCCGCATGCTGGCGACTTGGCTCAGCTATGACGACTTAGAGCGTTTGGTGATGGCCGGATTGACCTCACCCATCGTCGGTCACTCGGTGATTTACGGCATGTCAGACAACCAACACACGTGGTGGGACAACACGCCGGCCAAACACATTGGTTACCGCCCGCAAGACAGCTCGGATGTCTTCCGTGATGCCGTAGAGGCCCGCCAACCGACCATAGACATCACCGATCCTGCAGCGATTTATCAGGGTGGCGCCTTCGTCAAAATGGCGCCACACGATTGAGGTTAGGCGTCAAACGCGATCTGTACTTTCAACGACTTCGATTTGTCGGCTGCCATGTCAAATGCAGCGACGGCGGCACTGAGTGGTTGCGTGCCGGTGATAACGGGGCGACCATCGACCAAGCGATCGTTCAGGAAGCGAACCGCAGTCGCGAATTCTGAATGGAAGCGGAAGGTCCCCCGCACGTCGACTTCTTTGGCCACGATTTGGCTGAGGGGTAAATTCACTTCAGCACCCACGCCCACCACCACGACCACACCCCGCGCGCGCACCACGTCGAGCGCATTCATGAATGCTGGCGCGCTACCAGAGGCTTCAAAGACCACATCAAATTGGCCTTTGTCTGCTTTGTAGGCGGCGAGCGCATCTGGTGTTTTCATCAAGTTGATGGTGTGATCAGCGCCCATTGCCTTGGCGCAGGTCAGAGGCAGGTCAGCCACATCGGCAGCCACAATGGTCTGCGCGCCTGCACGGCGTAACGCACCGATCAACAAGCTGCCGATAGGGCCACAGCCGGTTACCAAGACGTTGGCCCCCATCACAGAGCCAGCGCGTTGAATCGCATGCAAGCCGACTGATAACGGCTCGGCGAGCGCGGCCTCCGACAGGCTGAGGTGATCAGCAATCGGGTGTACCTGATGCGGGTAAACCAATATGTACTCGCAGAATGCCCCTTGGATGTGCGGGAACGGCATGGCGCTGCCATAAAAGCGCATGTTCAAACACTGGTTGTGTATGCCCATTTGACAGAAGCGGCAATGGCCGCAGGGCCGCGATGGGCTGATCGCAATGCGTTGCCCAACCGCGTGACCTGTCACGTCTGGGGCGATGGATTCAATCACCCCTGAGACCTCATGTCCCAACGCCATGGGCTCTTTGATACGCACGGTACCAAAGCCACCGTGTTGGTAGTAATGCAGATCGGAGCCACAGATGCCACCGAAAGCGATTTTCACGCGAATCATGCCAGCGGTGAGTTCGGGCGTTGGCGTTTCCTGAACGGATAACTGGCGTTCGCCAGCACAAATAATGGCTTGCATTGTGAGTCCTAGAGTGTGGCGGTCACGCCGCCGTCAACGTACAAAATATGACCATTCATAAAGCTGGAGGCCTCGCTGGCCAGTAACACAGCTGCGGGGCCCAACTCGTCAACATCGCCCCAACGTCGGCTGGGCGTGCGCTTGATCAACCAATCGGAGAAAGCCGGATCTGCAACCAGTTTCTCATTGAGCTCTGTTTTGAAATAGCCGGGGCCGATGCCATTGACCTGCAAGCCTAACGGACCCCAGTCAATCGCCATGCCTTTCGTGAGCATTTTCAACGCCCCCTTGGTGGCCATGTAGGGTGCGATGCCCGGCCGACCCAACTCGCTTTGAACCGAGCAAATGTTGATGATCTTTCCCCGCCCACGCGCGATCATGCCTTGCGCGACCGCTTGGCCCACGTAAAACGCGCTGTCGAGGTTGGTTTGCATGATGCGACGCCAATCGGCAGGGTCGTAATCCTGCAGCGGTCCGCGCAGTTGCATGCCCGCGTTGTTGATCAAGATATCCAACGGTTGCCGAGACTCGATCGCCGCTACAGCCGCTTTAACCGACGCTTCATCCGTGACATCAAACACCTGCGTGCTCACCGCGTGTCCCTCAGCAGTTAACGCCGCTGCCGCTTGCTGTAATTTAGTCGCGTCGCGGCCATTCAAGACCACGTGTGCGCCCGCCTCACACAGCGCGCGCGCCAAGCCGAAACCGATACCCGCAGACGAGCCAGTGATGAGGGCACAGCGGCCATTGATACGAAAGCGATCCAAAACGGACATGGGGATGGTTCCTGTGTGGTGTTTAGGTGGTCCAGCGCGGCCGCAACTGCGCGACCATTTGTTCAGTCGACAAGGTCAGTGATATGGGCACGACATCACCCTCGTCTGCGGTGGGGACCTCTAGGGTTTGAAACTGTGTTTCGAGTAACGAGCTGGGCATGTAATGCCCTTTGCGTTGACTCAACCGAGCCATTATCGTGTCGAAAGTGCCGTGCAAAAACAAAAACTCAACGCCGGGCACCAACCCGCGCAGTTGATCGCGGTACGCCCGTTTGAGCGCCGAGCAAGCCACCACGCGACCCGACGTGCCCGTGAGTGGCGCAATCAAGGCTTCGCCTACGGCTTGCAACCACGGTTGCCGGTCGGCATCTGTGAGCGGCGTGCCTTCACGCATTTTGGCAACGTTGGTCGCTGGGTGCAGATCGTCCGCATCCAGCACGTGCCAATCTAAAGTCGCACCCAAGGCCTCGGCTAATGTCGTCTTGCCACAACCCGACACGCCCATGACCACGACTCGGGCGGCGTCCGAGAGTTTTGAGTGGTCATGCACGGGCTCAGGTGGCGGCATGGTTCAGCTCACTTGAGCAGGCCGCGAGCCGCCAAATTGCGCATCAACGATCGAACGCCAAACGCCCATGGCGGTGCGGTTTCGGCGTGCGTTACCGTGTTGCACAGCTCGCCTAACCAACGGCTGCGAATGCGCACCACATCGCCCAAGTGGTGGGTGAAGCCGGTGCCCACTGCATCACGGTCTTTCGTAGGGGCAAAAAGCGTCCCCGTGAATAACATGAAGCCGTCGGGATACTGGTGTGCCTTGATGGTTTGCGCGATCAAATCGAGCGGGTCACGGCTGATGCGAGCCATCTGGTTGACGCCCTGAAGGTTGTAGCCATCGGTGCCGTCGACCTCTAATTCGAGTTCCATCTGACGCACGTCATCGAGCGAGAACGTGTCGTCAAACAG
>JBMTSM010000222.1:0-3395 GCA_049448275.1 Burkholderiaceae bacterium | reverse complement strand
TCACCGCTGCGACGCTCGAGCAACGCATCCGCTTCTTCGCGGCCATCACGTCCGAAGTGTTTGTGCAGCAGGTAAACCATCGCCCACAAATGACGACCCTCTTCCACGTTGATTTGATAGAGGTTACGCAGGTCGTACATGCTGGGGGCAGTTAAACCCAAATGACGCTGTTGTTCGACGGATGCAGGCTCGGTGTCACCCTGCGTCACGATGATGCGGCGCAAGTTAGCGCGGTATTCACCGGGAACGTCGGTCCAGGCTTTTTCGCCCTTGTGGTCGCCAAACGCGATGGTGCGGTCGTCGCTACCGGGGTTCAGAAAGATGCCCCAGCGGTAATCACGCATTTTGACGTGGCCGAACTGGGCCCAACCTTGGGGGTCAACGCTAACCGCTGTACGCAAATAAACTTCGCTGTCGGTTGAACCCTCGGGGCCGATGTCATCCCACCAGCTCACAAAGTTGGGCTGCCACTGCTCGAGCGCGCGCTGTAGCGTGCGGTCTTCGCTGAGGTTGACGTTGTTGGGGATCTTTTCGCTGTAGTTGATGCCAGACATGGTGATTTACTCCAGGTTAAAAAATTAAACGCGATTCCAGTCGTACACGGCTTTATCTCCCTTGCCGTATACCTTTAGTGAGCCCTTTTCGCCGACCGCGTTGGGGCGCTGGAAGATCCAGTTCTGCCAAGCGCTTAAGCGGCCGAAGACGCGGGTGAACATGGTTTCCTTACCGTTGAAGCGCAGGTTCGCTTCCATGCCGGTCAGTGCATCGGGCGACATGGCGGCGCGCTCTTCCAGCGCGATGCGCACTTCGTCTTCCCAGTCGATGTCATCGGGGTTCATGGTGACCAAGCCGAGTGCGAATGCGGCATCGGCATCGAGTAACTCGCCTTGCTTGGACTGGACGGCGGCAAGCGGCTCGGCTTCTTCATAGAAGCGGCGCTGCAGGCGGCTTTGCTCGGTGGCCATTGGGTACCAACCGTGGTTGGCCTCGCCCGTCGCGATGCACGGCGCATCGGCGTCGTCTGGCAATGCGAGATGGTAGATACGGTCGCAGGTCAGGGCCAATTCCAACAGCGTGCCAGCAAAGCAAGAGCCCTTTTCAATCAAGGCGAACAGGCTGCGTGATGACACATCCAAGCGGCTGAAGGTGCGGCGTAACAAGCCAATCGTTTCGCGAACCAGCCAGAAGTCTTTGTTTGCGGCCAAAACAGCATCCATCGCCAACACGGCTTTGGGGTCCCCTTCGGTCTTAATCAACCAAGTGCCGATGTCGAGCTCGTTGGTGCGCATATTCAGGATGGCGTCTTCCAAATCGCGGGCCATGGCCAGCGGGTAGAAGTTTTCGCCTGCGGCGTGGATCGCCTCTGGGGTGTTGGGCAACGCGCCTTGTGGGCCTTTAATGGTGAAGGTCGCCTGGCGCTTGGCGCGATCGATGTCAACCGTAACGGTGTTGTAGACCAGGCGGTTTTCGGTGATCTCACGCTTCAATGCGGTGATACGAATGCCTTGGGCTGATGCATCACGGGTGCTCTTGGCCGCAAGCGCAGCGGCCTTTTCTGTTACGGCCTCCGCAAATTTCGCTGGTTTGGCGATGTCATCGACCAAGCGCCAGTCTTTTGCTTTTTGACCGCGAATGCCCTCTGTCACGGTACAGAAGATGTCGGCCAAATCGTGGCGCACGTGACGCTTGTCGGTGACGCGGGTCAGACCACCTGTGCCGGGCAACACACCCAAAAGCGGCACTTCGGGCAAGCTGACGGCCGATGAACGGTCGTCGATCAACAAAATTTCGTCACAGGCGAGGGCTAATTCGTAGCCACCACCTGCACACGCGCCGTTCACTGCAGCCAAGAACTTCAGTCCGTCGTGGGTTGAAGAGTCCTCCAAGCCGTTGCGGGTCTCGTTGGTGAATTTACAGAAGTTGACCTTCCATGCATGGCTGGATACGCCCAGCATGAAGATGTTGGCGCCTGAACAGAAGATACGGTCTTTGGCACTGGTCACCACGACGACTTGCACTTGTGGGTGCTCAAAGCGGATGCGGTTGACGGCGTCGTACAACTCAATGTCAACACCGAGGTCGTAGCTGTTGAGTTTGAGTTTGTAGCCGGGGCGCAGGCCACCGTCTTCGTTGAAGTCGGCGGTCAACGTGGCAACGTTGCCTTCCACTTTCAGCGACCAGTGCTGGTATTGCTCGGGGTTGGTTTGATAGTCCACTCGCAATGCAGTGGTGACGTCATTCAAGGCATTCATGGCAAGGGCTCCTAAAAGTGGGGTTGTTGATCACCGATAGGAATTATTATGCATGTACATGAAAAATGATGCAACTTTAAAAAATAAGTATTTACCCTAGGTGCTGACATGTTGTTGCACGATTGCCAATAATTTTTCAAAGGTCTCGTCCAGGGGCTGTTGGCTGGTGTTAAGCGTGAATTGCGCCTTGCGATAGAACGCGGCACGGCCCGCCAAAATGCTTTTCAGATCCTCCATCGCCTCGGGGCTGGCTTGCATGGGGCGTGTGTCACCTTGCGCCATGACCCGCCCCATGTGGTCCTCCGGACTGGCCTGCAACCAAATCGTGGTGCAGTGGCTGAGCAGCTGGTTGAATGCCGTCGGGTCGGACACCAAGCCCCCGGGGGTGGCAATGACGACGGCATCGTGGTTTTCAATGGTTTGTTTGAGTGCGCGTTGCTCGTATCGGCGGTACGCGTTCAAGCCATACAGCGCTTGAATTTCAGACAGGCGACAGCCAGCAAGTTCTTCGACCTCGTGACTCAATTCAGTGAACGGACAACCCAGCGCAGCCGCGAGACGGTTGCCCAGCGTCGTTTTGCCAGCGCCCCGCAAACCGATCAAAGCAATGCGGCGCGAGCGCGCTTCGGGGTCTTGGGTCATCCCCAAGGTTTGTGAGGCTGCTTGACGCACGCGTGCGAGCGCGCTCTCGTCCAGCGGCGTTAGTAATTCTCGCAACATCAACCATTCAGGCGTACTGGTCGTGACATCACCGACGATCTCGGCCAAGGTACATTGCAAGGCGTTAGCGACATCCAGTAACACCAAAACAGAGGCATTACCGGTGCCCAACTCCAGGTTGGCCAAATGGCGCTCTGAAACCCCCGCGGCCTGCGCGACGGCCTTGCGCGTGAGGCCACGGCGTGCGCGCAGTGCACGGACCCGCGCGCCTAAAGACAGCAAGAATTGGTTTCTACGGGCGACCTCGTCGGCATCCGTAGCAACCGGCGGGTGATTTGGCGTAGATGCGACGTTTGATGGCATTCGGGTATTTACGAGGTTGACGTTTCAGTTGAAATAGGCAAAATATTGCATGTTTTGGGCGGAGGGTGCATAAACG
Organism: Burkholderiaceae bacterium; assembly: GCA_049448275.1. Taxonomy (GTDB): domain Bacteria; phylum Pseudomonadota; class Gammaproteobacteria; order Burkholderiales; family Burkholderiaceae_C; genus RS62. The sequence continues at coordinate 44 of JBMTSM010000222.1, read as the reverse complement.
CCTGAACGATACAACATGCTACTGCAATTTTGGGAGACCCCACG
>JBMTSM010000221.1:0-3410 GCA_049448275.1 Burkholderiaceae bacterium | reverse complement strand
TAACATTTGTAGATCCAAACAACACAACAGACGCTCCAGTACAAGCATACATTGGTTGGCGACCTTCGGGCCTGATGGCCCCCTGCAATGCAGTGGCCTGCCGGTGGTACGTTACGACAGCACTGAGCTTGCTGCGGTTTTCAAGGATGCGTTTGAGTTAACGGACAGTGCGCTTGAAAATCACACCACGCCGGCGGGTAAAACCCAACAATTTCTGTACGCCGTTTTAAGGCGTTTTTAAGGCCGCGCAAAGAGTTGCCTAACCTTGTCCCGCACATACAGTTGCTCACTGTCGAAGTCGGTGCTGGCGTGCCAAAGCAGATTGACCGCATAGCCAGGTCCCTGAACAGGTAACTCCCAAATCCGTACCGGTTGGCTCTGTGCCATCCGCTCGGCGTACATCGTTGGGACAATGGCGAGCAGGTCGGTATTGACGGTGAGCTCGGGTATGGCGCCGAAATGCCGCGTCCGCAAGATCACCTGCCCTGTGAGCTGGTGCGACTTGAGGATTCGTTCGATGCCACTGTGGAACGTCGCTGTTGGCGAGGCAACCACGAGCTTGGCCTCCCGCAGTTGGGCGCTGCTAATCTTGTTGCGCGACGCCGAGCCTTTTGGGCGCCACCCCATGGCGGTAACCGCCACGTAATTCTCTTCGAACAGTTTCTCTGCACGCACGCTGTGGTGCCGAGATTGAAGGATGCCGATAGAGAAGTCAATCTCTCGCGCGATCAGTGCGCGCGGGACTTCAGCCGCGTCGACTGCAACATTGGAGATTTGGGCCAGTGGCGCTTCATCGCGAAGGGTTTTGGCGAGCGCGGGCAGGAACATCATCTCGCCTAAATCAGACAAGGATACCCGCCAGTGGACAGCACTGGTTTGGGCGTTAAACGGTTGGGCTGCCCCAAAGGTGGACTCGAGTTGCGCTAATTGCGCGGTTAATTGCGGCGCAAGTTGTTGACACAACTTTGTCGGCTTTAAGCCGTTGGCGCTGCGCACAAACAGTTCGTCATCCAGGGCGTGTCGGAGTTTCGCGAGCGCGTGGCTGGTTGCGGGTTGCGACAACGCCAGCGCTTGCCCCGCGAGCGTGACTGATCCCGTTCGATACAACGCCACCAGAATACGCAACAAATTGAGGTCCAGCTGCCTGAATTTCATAATGAATCGATATAAGTGAAATCCCTAATTATTCGAAAAGTGAATAATGCAAATTCTAAACTTCTATTTGCAATTGGGGCTGACTCAACCTAAATTGTCAGTAAGAGAGGGCCTGCAACCGTGGAAGTTTCGTTTAAAAAAGAGATTGAAAATCTCAAGCTCGGACAAGGGCAAACCTTTTACGGCGAGGGTATCTTGGCGGTGACCAAGGCGTTGCTGCAGTCGGGGGTGACCTATGTGGGAGGCTACCAAGGCTCGCCCATTTCTCATTTGCTGGACGTGATGGTGCAAGCGCGTCCGTATTTGGATAAGCTAGGCGTCCATGTCGAGGCGTGCACAAACGAGTCATCAGCCGCAGCCATGCTCGGGGCGTCCATCATGTACCCCGTCCGAGGTGCGGTGACTTGGAAATCAATCGTCGGTACGAACGTGGCGTCCGATGCGTTGTCGAATTTGGCCTCGCCTGGGGTGATGGGTGGGGCGCTGATTGTCGTTGGTGAGGACTACGGCGAAGGTGCCAGCGTCATCCAAGAGCGAACGCATGCGTTTGCCCTGAAGTCGGCCATTTGGCTCATTGATCCGCGCCCCAACTTAACCAGCATCGTGAACTTGGTTGAGAAGGCTTTTGAGCTGTCAGAGGCATCCAACACGCCCGTCATGATGGAGTTGCGCATTCGGACTTGTCACGTCCAAGGGCGTTTCGAGACCAAAGACAACGTTGCGCCAAAGATCTCCAGTGCCCAGTTACAGCAAACCGCACCGGCATTCGACTATGCCAAGTTGGCCCATCCGCCTGCGACGTACGCCCACGAAAAGCTGAAATACGAATTGCGTATGCCCGCCGCAAGGCAATTCATCGAGGCGGCTGGGCTCAATGAGACATGGGGTGGTGATATTGCCGACATCGGTATTGTCATCCAGGGGGGGCTTTACAACACCCTCATGCGGGCACTCGATGTGTTAGGTCTCGTCAACGAGGCCGGTGAGTCCCGTATTCCGTTGCTGGTGCTGAACGTGGTCTATCCCTTGGTACCGAATCAAATAGAGGCGTTTTGTTCAGACAAGGCCAGTGTCTTGATCATTGAGGAAGGGCAGCCTGAGTTCATCGAGCAGGAGGTCGCAACGCACCTTCAGCGGCGCCAAATCAGAACGGCGCTCCACGGCAAAGATGTGTTGAGTATGGGGGGAGAGTACTCGGCTGAGGTTGTCATCCGCGGGGTGGAGACTTGGGTTGCGCAATACGCCAATGAATCACTGCAGCCTGATCGCCCCAGTTATTTGAAAGCGCTCACCCACGTTCGCGCGCAAGCCGCAGAGATTCTCGGCAGCCCCTTGCCAGCGAGGCCACCCAACTTTTGTACCGGTTGCCCCGAGCGGCCTGTCTTCGCGGCGCTCAAATTGGTAGAACGCGATTTCGGTAAGTTGCACATTGCCGCTGATATTGGGTGTCACGCGTTGGCGACGTTCGCACCGTTCTCGTTCGGTCATTCGATCTTGGGTTACGGCATGAGCATGGCGTCGAATGCGGCTGTCAAAAACTTTTCAGCCAACCGCCCCATTGCCATCATGGGGGACGGGGGTTTCTGGCATAACGGTCTGCTGTCGGGGGTCTCCTCAACGCTTTTGAACGAAGGAGATGGGGTTCTGGTGATCATGAAGAATGGTTACACCTCAGCAACCGGGACCCAGGAAACGGTGTCCTCGCCCACCTCACAAAGCAAGCAAGTAGCGGAGGGGCGTAGCGCAACGGGCGTTGAGCTCACGATCGAAAAGACGCTCAAAGGCATGGGTGTGAAGTGGCTAAAAACGGTTCACAACTACCACGTGGCGACGGTGCGGGACACTGTGCGACAAGCCCTTAACTCGCCATTCAAAGGACTGAAGGTCATCATCGCCGAAGGCGAGTGTCAACTTGAAAGGCAGCGTCGCATCAAGCCCATTCAGGCTGCACGCCTCAAGCAGGGGTTGCGCACACTCAGGACCCGATACGGCATCGATGAAGACACCTGTACGGGAGATCACTCCTGTATCCGGCTCTCCGGTTGCCCCACACTGACGGTTAAAGACAGTGCCGACCCGCTCAAAACCGCACCGGTTGCGCATGTCACGAATGATTGCGTGGGTTGCGGTCTGTGCGGCGAGGTGGCGGATGCGGCGGTGCTGTGTCCATCGTTTCACAAGATCGAAATCATCTCCAACCCCAATTGGTGGGACCGGTTTATCAATCGGATTAATCAATGGGCCATTCAACGACT
>JBMTSM010000220.1:0-3417 GCA_049448275.1 Burkholderiaceae bacterium | reverse complement strand
TCCAGTGCGATCAACGCCATGATTTATGTTCGTGGTCATCCCCTTGATTACGATGGCTGGGCGGCGATGGGTAACCAAGGGTGGTCGTATGCCGAGGTCTTACCGTATTTCAAGCGAGCCGAGGACAACGCGCGCGGTGCTGATGCCTGGCATGGCACGGGCGGCCCCCTCCATGTCATGGACCTGATGGCGCCCAACCCGTTCAGCAGTCGATTTGTTGAAGCCGCGGGCCAAGCGGGTATCCCCGCCACGCGCGACTTTAACGGTGCCCAGCCCATGGGCGCGGGTCTCTATCAAGTGACGCACAAAGCAGGGGAGCGCCACAGCGTAGCCAAGGCCTATCTGACGCCGACTGTGCGTGCTCGAAAAAATCTGCAAATCATCACCAACGCGCTGGTCGATCGCGTGTTGTTCGAAGGGACGCGTGCTGTTGGCGTTCGCTATATCGTCGGCGGGGTGGGGTTCGACGTGCGGGCCACCAAGGAGGTGGTCTTGTGTGCGGGGACGTTCCACTCACCCGCGATATTGCTGCGCTCGGGTGTGGGACCGGCCAGTGATTTGCAAGACCAAGTGATTGGTGTGGTGGCCAACCGGCCCGGCGTTGGTGCGCATTTGCAAGACCATGTGGACGCCATCCAAACGGTCGCTGCGCCGCATCTCAAAGACTTGATGGGGGTGTCGCTCGGCAGGATGCCGGCCTTACTCAAGGGCGCGTGGCAATGGCATCGTGCGCGACGCGGTTTGTTGACCACCAACTACGCAGAGGCCGGTGCCTTCATTCACTCAACCCCCGCCGAGACGATCCCCGATTTACAACTGCATTTTGTGACTGGCATGTTGAAAGACCATGGCCGCGCACTCACGTGGGGGCTGGGCTACTCGTGTCATGTGTGCGTGTTACGGCCGAAAAGCCAAGGTCGTGTGTGGTTACGGGATGCCTATCCACAAACCGCGCCGCGAATCGACCCCGCATTTTTTTCGGATGCAGATGACCTTAAGCGACTCATCAAGGGGTTTCGTTGGATGCAAAGAATCCTCACGCAACCGGCCCTGAGCACTTACGGCGGACGGTTTTTGACGCCAGTCAATGAAGACTCCAGCGACGACGATATTGCGGCCTATTTGCGCGCCAATAGTGACACCATCTATCACCCAGTTGGGACTTGCCGCATGGGTGATGGGGCGTTGGATGTGGTCGACGACCAGCTGCGCGTCTATGGCGTTCATGGCTTGCGCGTGGCGGACGCGTCGATCATGCCGCGATTGGTCGGGGGCAATACCAACGCCCCCACCGTCATGATCGCGGAGAAAGCCAGTGACCTGATGCGCGGCTTAAGCGCTTTGCCAGCCGAGTCGCTTGGCTAGCCACAAGCCGCTCAAGGGCATCACCAAACCCAACACGATTACGGTCAGCAGCAAGGGTGTGAGCTCGCTGTAGTTGGCCGCGGTTTGAACCACTTGGGTCGCGGGGTCCTTGATCTCGCGGGTGATCGTGAACCACTGGTTGACGTACTTGGTCCCTAACTGTCCCGCAGACAGCGCCAAGTTGGTGAAGCTGGCCATGACAGCAAAATACGTTGCCTTGAGGTTACTCGGCGCGGCGTTGGCAATCCAGGCCAGCATGGGAATCATGGCGATTTGACCCAATGGCGACTCCAATGCGGTATCGACCAAGGCGATGAATCGGGCATCCACTACGCCTCCGGTGATTTGCGCGGTCCAGACGTGCATGCCCATGCTCATACCGAGTGTTGGCAGACTCAACACAAAGCCCGCGAGTGTCAAGAATCCAATCACATAAGTGATGGGACGTTCTGCCATGAAGCGGCGAAACGCGAACATCCCGAACAGCGTGAGTGTGCTGCCGATCAGTGACAGCACCGAGAAAAATTGGCCATCAAATTTCAATTCATCGATCATCCACCAGCTGACACCGGGCCCCGTGCTTGGCGTGGCGCGAAACAAAAAGATGACCACGGCGGTACCCACCAAGGTCTGACGTGCGCGGGGGTCTAAGTCAGCGACCAAGCGTTTCATGAGCCACAGAATGATGGCTGTTGACCCTAAAAATATCGCCTCTTGGCTGTAGGCCCAATCGGACATGCCCAGAGTCAAGGTGAGTGCAACGAAGACCAAGCTGCCACCCAAAATCCACCAGTTGGGGGTGGTCTTCTCAAGTGCCGGACGAAGGCGTGAAAGGGCTTCGGCCCGACTCAAGCCGCTGCGTACGAGGGTATCGACTTGGCGCTGGTGAATCAGGGCTGCACTGACCAATCCCATGACAGAGACCACTGGAATCACCAGCGCCATCAGGTAAACGTTGCGATACAGCACCAGCTTCTCTGCAGCTGGTAAAGCGTCGCTGCCTTTAAAGACCCACAAGTTGATCAGTGCCACCAGGACGGTGCCGCCAATGATGGCCACGCGACCTAGCGTTTGCATGGTGGTGTGCATGCGTTTGAGTTGATCGGGTGGTGTGGGCTGCCCCTGGCTGTCGACATGCGGCACAGCCTCTACCGTCATCGCATCCGCTACGACATCTTGGAGGACGTAACCCACCGGACTCAACAAGGCCGCCAACACGTACCACGCATTCAAGCTCCACAGGGAGGCCATCCACTCGCGGTTGCCGATCAGCGCTGCCATGATGAGTAGGCTGGTCGCAATGAGCGCCGCGCCCAATATGACCAACCACGCTTTGAAGCGCCAGATCAGGTCAACCAAGTGACCGATGGGCATTTTGAGGGACCACGGCACAAAGGCCCAAAAGCCCAACGCGGCCAAAAACTCTGCCGACAGACCCAAGTAGTCCTTGACAAAAAACGTCCCCACAATGCCCGTGAGGCCCTGGATACCCGCGGCGACATAAACCATCAGCGGTGGCAAGTAAGACCACCGCATATCGCGCGCCAAGGCTTGGATGTTTTCGGAAAACCAACGGTTGATGGCTTGCATGTCGTGTCTCCAATCTCTTCCTATTTTGCCCTGCGAAAGTGCTGGTAATAATATGAGCGTTAACTTATATTTAGGGTTGCGCTTACGGCTTTTGCGCACGCATTGAACGCCCTTGTGGGCAGGAGTTTTTGCTATGTCGGTTCTTAAGGTGAATTGGTCCCGTCAGCTCTGGTACGCGATTTGTGTCGCTGTTGCATCGCTGACTTGCGTTGCAGCGGTGGGGCAAACGGTACCGCCCATGGAGCCGATTCGAGTGAGCGAGAACAGCTACTACGTGCAGGGCCTAGCGGCGCTGGGAAGTCCAAAAAACCAGAATTTCATCAGCAACGCAGGTTTCGTGATTGCCAAAGAGGGGGTGGTCGTGGTGGATGCATTGGGTTCGCCCGCATTGGCGGCACGCTTGGTCCAGGAGATAGCGAAGATCACGCCGAAACCCATCACCCATGTCGTGGTCACGCACTA
>JBMTSM010000219.1:0-3457 GCA_049448275.1 Burkholderiaceae bacterium | reverse complement strand
TGACGAATTACTGGTTCACCTGCCAGCCCCAGACTACCCGGGGGGTGGGCAGATCATCAGTGCAGCGTCCGATATTGCACAAGCCTATAAAACAGGTCGTGGCAGCCTAAAGGTCCGCGCGCGGTGGGTTATTGAGGATTTGGCGCGGGGGCAATGGCAATTGGTTGTGAATGAGTTACCGCCTGGCGTGAGTACGCAGCGGGTTCTTGAGGAAATCGAAGAAATCACCAACCCCAAAGTCAAGGCGGGTAAAAAAGCGCTCAGCGCTGAGCAGACACAACTCAAGGCCAGCATGTTGGCGGTGTTGGATGTGGTGCGCGATGAATCGGGCAAAGAGGCTGCGGTTCGCTTGGTGTTTGAGCCGAAAACCCGCACCATCTCACAGGCCGAGCTGATCACCCAATTGCTGGCGCACACCAGCTTGGAGACCTCCAGCAGCATCAACCTGACCATGGTCGGGATTGATGGCAAGCCCGTTCCCAAGTCGCTGCGGGGTATGTTGACGGAATGGATTAGCTTCCGCCAGGACACCATCGTCAAGCGCAGTCAAAACCGACTGAGCAAAGTGCTTGACCGGATTCATATTCTGGAAGGTCGCCAGCTGGTGCTGCTGAACATTGACGAGGTGATCGCCATCATCCGCCAAAGCGATGAACCCAAAGAGGCTCTCATCGCGCGCTTCAAGTTGTCCGAGCGTCAGGCCGAGGACATCCTCGAAATCCGCCTGCGCCAGCTGGCCAGGTTGGAGGCCATTAAGATTGAACAGGAGCTGAGTAAGCTGCGCGAGGATCAGGCCAAACTCGAAGACATCCTCAACAACCCCAGCAGCCTCAAGCGGTTGATGGTGAAGGAAATCGAGGCGGATGCCAAAGCGTTTGGCGACGAGCGTCGAACCCTTGTCCAAGCTGAGAAGCGGGCGGTCGCAGAGATTAAAGTCATTGACGAGCCGGTGACCGTCGTGGTGTCCGATAAGGGTTGGGTACGCACGCGCACGGGCCATGGGCATGCAGCTGATGCGTTCGCGTTCAAGGCAGGTGATACCTTGCGCGGTACTTTCGAATGCCGGACCATTGACACCCTGATCGTGTTGGGTAGCAATGGGCGCACTTACTCTTTGCCGGTGTCTGCCTTGCCGGGCGGTCGCGGTGATGGCCAACCCATTACCACCCTCATCGAATTGGAGCCCGGCGCCACCGCTGCCCACTACATGGCCGGCGCGCTTGATGCGGGTTACCTGCTGTCCACCAGCGATGGCTACGGGTTCGTCGCGCAGATTCAAGACATGACCAGTCGCCAAAAAGCGGGCAAAGCCTTTGTCAATGTGGCGGCAAACGCGCGCGTGAATGAGCCCAGCCCCTTGTTGATTCACGCCGCCACTGACAACGGCGTGCAACCGATCATGGCCACCCATGTCGCCTGTGCATCATTGGATGGGCGCGTGTTGACCTTTGAGCTGACAGAGTTAAAACACATGCCCAAAGGTGGTCGCGGTTTGATGCTGCTTGATTTGGCAGACAAAGACCAGCTCGCAGGCGCGGCGGTCTATACCAGGAGCGTGACCATCGCGGGTGTCGGTCGTGGCGGTAAGGCGCGCGAGGAAACGCTGGAAATTCGCAGCCTCAATAACGCCCGGGGCGTGCGTGCGCGCAAGGGTAAAGCGGCAGACTTCGGCTTCAAGCCTAACCGGGTGATCCGGGTGCTTTAACGGTCACGGCGTTCGATGGCAAAGTCATGAACGCCTGATTGACCATGCTTCAGGTAACGCTCAAGGGTCTCTTTGACGGTGCCGAACGCCAGCTCGTCCCACGGAATTTCGTGGGCCTCGAATAACCGCGCTTCGCGGGTCTCTGGTCCCGGATTGAACTTGTCACTGGTGAGGCGCGCTTTGTAGAAAAAATGCACCTGCCCAACATGAAGCACGCTGATGAGTGTGAATAACCCGCCCATCTCAAATGCGGCGCCAGCCTCTTCGATGGTTTCACGCGCTGCACCCGTTTCTGTTGACTCACCCATCTCCATAAAGCCGGCGGGCAAGGTCCATTTATCAAATCGCGGTTCAATGTTGCGGCGGCATAGCAGGATCTTTTCAGCGCCGGTTTGTGGGTCTGTCCATACGGGGATGGTGCCCACCACGTTCAGTGGATTGAGGTAGTGCACCGTCGCGCATGCGGTGCAAACCGAGCGTACTTTGTCGTCGCCGTCGTCGGGCAGGCGCTGTTCGGTGGGCTGGCCACAAGCGCGGCAAAAACGGTTGGAACGATCGGGGTACATAGCGGGGCTCTAAAAATGGAACCCCTATGCTACCAAGGCTTGGCTGTTTTGAAGATTAAATTTCAATGCGCTTGGTGTGTAATACAGGGATGGAACTAGGCTTCACCCCCGACTGGTCATTGCCCTCCCACGTGCAGGCGTTTATGACCGTGCGTGCTGGGGGGGTCTCACGAGCGCCATTTGATTCACTGAACTTGGGTGACCACGTGGGTGACGACCCTTCAGCTGTGGCCGAGAACCGCAGTCGCCTGTGCGCACGCTTGGGTATTCAAACCGCATTTTTGCGGCAGGTTCATGGCGAGGCGGTCCAACACCTGACTGCTTCCAACGTCGAGTCGCCAGACTTAGTGGCTGATATCGCGCTGTCAACGGCACCTCGCGTTGCCGCAACCATCATGGTGGCGGATTGCTTACCCCTCTTGTTTGCCCATCAACGGTTACCTGTGGTTGCGGCTGCGCATGCGGGCTGGCGTGGCTTGGCTGGGGCGGGTACGCAGCGCGGCGCTGATGGCGTGGGCGTGATTGCCCAAACGATGAATGCGATCGCGGCCACGACGGGGCAGTCGTTGTCCGACGCTGCTCGTGAGTTGACAGTGTGGCTCGGCCCCGCCATTGGTCCCGATGCGTTTGAGGTTGGGGATGATGTGCGTTCGGCTTTTTTGACTCAGACGCCGTGTGACGATGATGCCTTTGTACCCCGTTCGATCCCCGGTAAGTACCTCGCCGATTTACCCCTTATCGCTCGCCGTAAGCTCCGTGCGCTGGGTGTGTCGACCATATGCGGCAACGACAGCAGCGTGGCTTGGTGCACGGTGAGCCAAGCAGATCGCTATTTTTCCCACCGCCGTGATCAAAACAGTGGTGGAAGCGGTCGGTTAGCCGCTCTGATTTGGTTAAAATAAAACGTAAGGTTTAAGTAGCTTTAACCGCCCAGAATGTGGGGTTAAGAGTCATCGCTGGCATTGCTGGTCGAGCTTGCTGTCGTGGGGGATTTGGACGCTTGTTTGGCTGTCTCGGCTGCTTCCAATGCCTGGCGGCGCTTTTTACGTGCAGGACTTTGCATCACATAGATAACAAGGCCCACGGGCAAGAGGCCATAGCCGATAAATGTGAATATCGCGCTCAGGATGCTGCCATTCACGTGCGTTGCCTCTGCGGCAGCCATCATGACGGCAACGTAAAGCCA
>JBMTSM010000218.1:0-3460 GCA_049448275.1 Burkholderiaceae bacterium | reverse complement strand
AACATGACGCAGGCAGCGATCAAAACCATTCCGCTTGGCCAAAGTGCTGGACAACGGATGCTCATGACTTTGGCACGCGCGATACCGAGTGCCGTTGCCCGCGCCATTGCGCTCCCCGAGGATGAACGTGTCTCCTTTGCGCCGCGCTTGGCAATTCTCTCTAGCCGACACGAACATCAATACTCCAGACTATTCAGATCATGATCACAGCCCTGCACCACATCCCCAATCGCACCAAAAAGCTCCCGCCCCTCCGCGTGGGTATCGGCGGTCCTGTTGGATCTGGAAAAACCACATTGTTAGAGATGCTCTGCAAAGAGATGCGAACGCGCTGGGATCTGATCGCCATCACCAACGACATCTACACCAAAGAAGATCAGCGCCTGCTTACTGTGAGTGGCGCCTTGCCAGCAGAGCGAATTTTGGGCGTTGAAACGGGCGGCTGCCCGCATACCGCCATTCGCGAGGATGCCTCGATCAACCTCGAAGCAATTGATCGCATGCTCGAAAGGTTCCCAAATGCTGACGTGGTCTTCATTGAGAGCGGCGGAGACAACCTCGCTGCCACTTTTAGCCCGGAATTAAGCGACTTGACTATTTACGTTATTGATGTGGCTGCCGGCGAAAAAATCCCACGTAAAGGCGGACCGGGGATCACAAAAAGCGACCTATTCGTCATCAACAAAACCGATCTCGCACCGATGGTCGGTGCCAACTTGGATGTGATGCGCGCCGACACGCAACGCATGCGACCCGACCCTGAACTGCGCCCGTGGGTCATGACCAACTTAAAAACGAAAGAAGGTTTAACCGACGTAGTGGCTTATATCGAGCGAAAGGGTATGCTGAGTATGGACTGAAGACGGGGTCTAATGCCCCGCTCAAACCCGCCGATCGTTCAACACATACTGCTGACACAGTTTCTGGAAACTCAGTAAGTCAGCGTCTTGTCCCGTTTCTTCCGTGATGATCTCGGCGACACGGGGCGCGATCGCCAGCGCAACCCGCGCATCCAAAAACAGCGCACGCCACCGTCGCGCCAAAACATCCTCGACTGTCAGCGCGAACTCCGAGCGCACTGCATAGCGAACCATTGCTTCGGTCAACCCGAGCGCAAGCGGTTTATCGCTGCCCACGCACGCGCTGACCTCCCGTGCCCGGTCGCCAAACAAGTGGATGCCAGGCGCTTCGGTCAAATCGCTACCGCTGGGTTGCCTACTGCCGACTAACTGGTGTTCATCGGTTTGCACAACGGGCTTTGACGGCAACAAACGCGCGGACTCAATTTGTGCCATGACATCGGTTGCCATGGCGCGGTAGGTCGTCCATTTGCCGCCCGTCACCGTCACCAATCCCTGATCGGACACCACGATGGTGTGCTCGCGCGAAATCGAGCGCGTTGCCTTTTGACTGGAGGGGCTGACCAGTGGTCGCAGCCCAACCCAAACAGACCGCACGTCCGCGCGCTGCGGCGCATCTGCAAGCACATGCGCGGCCTCGCGCAAGATAAAGTCAATTTCCTCTTCGAGTGGTAAGGGCTCACGCGGCGCATCGTCGCGCACCGTATCGGTCGTGCCTAAAATTAACGAGCCCAACCACGGCACCGCAAACAACACCCGGCCATCCGTGGTTTTGGGCACTAACAGTGCGCTTTTACCCGCCAAAAAGCGGCGGTCCACTACCAAGTGAACACCTTGACTGGGGGTCACCATGCGTCGCGTCGGCACATGCCCCTTGACCTTCGCCAGCACGTCATCCACCCAAACGCCCGCCGCATTCACAACACACTTGGCGCGTAAAACGCCTTGCTCGACACCTTTTTGATTTTGCCAATCAAGTGCCCACTTGGCACCGTCGCTCTGCCCTTCTAGGGCTTGTAGGTTTGCAACCTTCACATGGTTAAGCACATTCGCGCCTGCCGCACTTGCGGTGTGCGCAATGGCGAGCGCCAAACGGGCATCGTCAAACTGGGCATCCCAGTACTTCACACCACCATGCAAACCGCGGACTTGCACACCCGGTAACGCCTGCGCCGTCTCTCGGCGCGACAGCCACTCGGTAGCCCCTAACCCCGCCCGTCCTGCGAGAAGGTCGTACAGCTTCAAACCAATGGTGTAGAACGGAAGCTTCCACCAGGCATAGGCCGGCATCACAAAAGACAGGGGTGCGGCCAAATGCGGCGCAATCGCGAGGATCGACTGACGCTCATGCAGCGCTTCGCGCACCAAGGATACGTTGCCCTGCGCCAAATACCGCACCCCCCCGTGGAGTAGTTTGGTCGAGCGCGACGACGTTCCACCTGCGAAGTCATGCGACTCCAGTAAGGCCACGCTGTAGCCCCTTAAAGCGGCATCCAACGCAACACCTAAACCGGTCGCACCACCACCGACGATGGCGAGATCCACCACACCCGCGTGCGCGAGTGAATATAAGGATTCGTTTCGATTCATTTAGCCGGATGTCAATATGTTCGTTATTGATCGTTTTTGTTCTTTATTTTATTTTATTATAAAAATATACGCGTTTTTATGACCATTTAAGATCGTTTATAACCGTATTTCCCCTAAACAATCACCATTCCTTATCGTTTAACATCAATTTCCTTGGAGAAAAAACGAGCTCGATGACACCTACACCTCGACAATCAGGGATCATTTCAGCCGTTAACGAGCGGGGGCCTCAAACCATTGAGGCGCTGGCTGAGATGTTCAATGTGACCCTTCAAACCGTTCGCAGAGATGTGACACGTTTGGCCGATGCCGGCTTGCTTGCGCGTTTTCATGGTGGCGTCCGAATGCCCGAATCCACCACCGAAAACATCGCTTACCGAAAGCGCCAAGCGATCGCGGCGCAAGAAAAGCGTCGAATCGCACAAGCCGTCGCGCAACGCATCCCCAACGGCTGCTCATTGGTTATGAACGTGGGCACGACCATCGAGGCAGTGGCCCACGAACTGCGCAACCACACTGGGTTGCGCGTGATCACCAACAACCTCAATGTGGCCGCGCTCTTGAGCACCAACCAAAGCTGCGAGGTAATTGTGGCGGGTGGGGTTGTGCGCGCCAGTGATCAGGCCATCACCGGTGAAGCTACCGTGGATTTCATTCGCCAGTTCAAAGTAGATATCGGCTTGATCGGTATCAGCGGCATTGAGAGGGATGGCACGTTGCGTGACTACGATTACCGCGAGGTCCGTGTCGCCCGGACCATCATTGAGCAATCGCGAGAGGTTTGGCTGGCCACTGATCACACAAAATTCAAGCGAGATGCCATGGTCAAGCTTGCTGAGCTGAGGGAGATTGATCGGCTATTCACCGATCAAGCGCCCCCACCCCACATCCGAGAAATCCTGCAACGCCATGACGTGGACTGCACCATCGCCTAAACAACGCTACCCCCTTTGAGACCATGACATATATCCTCGCACTCGACCAAGGCACCACCAGCTCACGCACCATCG
>JBMTSM010000217.1:0-3517 GCA_049448275.1 Burkholderiaceae bacterium | reverse complement strand
CAATGGCTTGGCGTATACGGCCGATATGCACATCGATTGAACGGTCAAACGCCTCTAAATCCTTGCCCCGCACCAGTGCCATGATTTGCTCTCGCGTTAGCACCCGACCGGCCCGCTCAGACAGGGCCACCAACAAATCAAACTGGTAGGCTGTCAACTCGCGAAGCACGCCCCCAACGCGAACCTCACGCGCGTCCAAGTCCAGCTGCAAGCTACCGAGCGTCAGGTTTCGTTGCCTATCGTCCAAGTTGGCATCTAAAGGGGTGACTTCTGCCGCAGTACGGCGCAAAATTGCGCGCAGGCGAGCCAGTAACTCTCGAGGCTCGAACGGCTTGGGCAAGTAATCATCGGCGCCCAGCTCCAGCCCCACGATGCGATCCATGGGATCACCCTTGGCAGTCAGCATCAGGATTGGAACGTTAGCATAGGTCGCTTGACTGCCACGTATCTGTCGGCAAATAGACAGGCCGTCAGTATCCGGCAGCATCAGATCAAGCAGCACCACGTCGGGCGTCTCGGCTTGCAAGGCCTCGAAACCAGCCGCGCCGGTATCAGCAACCAAGCACAAAAATTCAGATTGCTCCAAATAGGTTTTAACCATCGCACTCAAGCGGTGGTCATCCTCAATCATCAGCAGGCGGTAGGGCGCGGTCGACATAGAAGTGACATTTTTGAAAGACGGTCAACACCAAGCTTAGCGGCTAGGCCGCCCTGCATCATGTCTGTTGCGTAAAGTTCAGCGGTCGCTGGACTGGAGTCGCTTGCCCGCCAGCGCAACCAACCACAGCACAGGCAAACCAATCAACGTGGTAAACACAAAGAACGCGGGGTAGCCGATCGCATCCACGATACCGCCCGAGTAACCACCCAAAGTTTTTGGCAACAGTGTCATCAACGAACTGAAGATGGCGTATTGCACGGCAGTGAATTGCACATTGGTGAGGCTCGATAAAAACGCCACGAACGCCGCACTGGCAAAACCAGCAGCCAAGTTATCTGCGCTGACCACCGCATACATCAGGCTCAAATCATGCCCCACCATGGCTAACACGACAAACGCTAAATTCGTGGCGGCCGACAAAATCGCTCCCCACATTAAGGTGCGCATCACGCCGACACGCGTCGCGACTAAGCCACCCAAGACGCTCCCGGCAATCCCGATGAGCACACCGTAGGTTTTCACTGCGGTAGCGATTTCGGGTTTGCTGAACCCCATGTCTTGATAGAAGACGTTGGAAATCACACCCAACACAATGTCTGAAATTCGATATAGGCCAATCAAACCCAACACCAACCAAGCCGTCTTCAATCCGTAGCGGGCGAAGAAATCCTTAACCGGCGCCATCCACGTTTGCTGTGCCAGCGCGCCTGGGGCGACGCCCACTTTCACCAGCAAATACCCCGCCATCACTGCAACGCCCAACGCCACGAACAGACGAATCGTCTCGACCAACAGGCCCAGTAACGGCCCACTACCGAAAACAGCTTTGAATGCGGCAATCTGCTGACCACCGTAAAAGAATACCGTGATGAAAGCCATTACTGCCAGCGCAAAAACCAACAGCATGCGACCATTTTGGCCACTGGTCAGTTGGTGCTGCTTGGTGTCTCGCGCGGCGACATCGGGCTCATTGATGGTTAAGGTCGTGACGATACCAACCAACATCGTCAGGGCCATCAGACCATAGGTCATTTGCCATGCACCATAGCTATAAGCGCCTTTGGTTGATCCCAGTGCATCTGCGAGAAACAGCGCACCCGCACCCGCCACAACCATACCAATTCGATAGCCTGCGATGTAGGTTGAAGACATCATGGCCTGCAAATCGACGGGGGCTGATTCAATGCGATAGGCATCGATGACGATATCTTGGGTCGCCGAAGAGAACCCCAATAAAACGGCACCTAACGCCATAACCGTGAGCGCATCAACCGCAGATGCTGGGTCCACGCTGGCCATCACCAAAATAGCCACCACAACTGCAAGCTGCGAGAGCAACATCCAGCTGCGGCGGCGACCTAACCGCGCCGTGAGCCATGGAATAGGTAATTGGTCAACGAGTGGCGCCCAAATGAACTTAAACGAGTAACCCAACGCAGCCCAGCTGAAAAAGGTGACCGCCTTACGCTCCACACCCGCCTCACCGAGCCAAAGCGACAGCGAGGAAAAGATAAGCAGAATGGGAATACCCGCAGAGAAGCCCAAGAAGAGCATGGTGATCACGCGGGGATGCAACAGCGCACTCAAGCCACCGACACTTTGCTCGTTGACAGACGAACCTGAATTCATGAAGGGACCCTCTCTAAGTGCCGCCCACGTATGGGTTGCTTTGTCTCTCTCGGCCAAAACTACTCTCTGGCCCATGGCCGGGAATAAACACGGTGTCATCGCCCATCGGCCACAGCCGTTGCGTGATGCTGCTAATTAAGGTGTCGTAATCACCCTGCGGAAAATCGGTACGCCCAATGCTGCCGGCAAACAAAACATCGCCTACAAACGCGCGCTTAATTTGGGGGGCGTAAAAAACCACGTGGCCCGGCGTATGCCCAGGACAGTGGCGCACCTGAATCTCATGGGCACCAAGTGACACCGTGTCACCATCATTGAGCCAACGGGTGGGCTGAAACGTCTCGGCGGGGGCAAAGTTAAACATCTGGCTTTGCTCTGGCAAGGCATCGATCCAAAACTGGTCGCCAGGGTGCGGGCCAATGATGGGGAGATCCAACTCACGGGCCAACTGCCCGGTCCCACCGGCGTGATCGATGTGCGCGTGCGTAAGCCAAATATGTCGCAAATCCAAACCCAAGGTGGACACGGCATCCATCAATCGATCGAGGTCACCACCTGGGTCAATCACGGCAGCTTCTTTGGTCTCATCGCACCAGATCAACGAACAGTTCTGTGCGAACGGTGTCACGGGAATCGTTTGGTATTTCAACATGCCCCACATGATAGCCGCAGCACTCACTGCAACTCAAACCGAATGGGGACTTGTAGCGGCATCGACGTCGGTACCCCATCGACCGTGCCCGGGGTGAATCGCCACTGTTGAACCGCCTTTTGTGCGGCAGCATCCAGTCGCTCGAAGCCAGAGGAAACGACGACAGCTGTCGCCGCAACGGCTCCGCTGGCAGCGATAGTGATACGCAACACAACGGTACCCGCCTCACCTGTCCGGCGGCTGGCACGCGGATAAACCGGTGGCTGCTGGCTGGATGCAATCAGCGACGGCTCTACACGAACCACGGACACCGGCGCTTCCGCTTCCCGGGGGAACGGTGTCGCCGCCACGGGTGAAGACGGGCTTGATAAAGCGCTGCCGGTTGTTGCAGGCGTATCCTCCGGCTCTGTGGGCGCAGCCAACGGCGACAGCGGCTCCTGAGTGACCGGAGTTACTGGAGTTGCCGAAACTACGGATGTTGCGGGCGTCAAAGGAGGGGGCTTCATCAGCTTAGGCGCACGCGCAATGGCGGGCTCGGGCTGGAGCGGCTTGCCCGTTTCCGGTGGTGGTGGTGG
>JBMTSM010000216.1:0-3517 GCA_049448275.1 Burkholderiaceae bacterium | reverse complement strand
TTGCGGACGACGGTTTCAAGCCCGATGTCGGCAAACAAGCCACCGATCGCTTGCTAAAGCAAGACAACGTCGACTTTGTGGCCGGCTACATTTGGTCGCACGTGCTACTCGCATCCCAAAAGTCGGTGCTCGACTCAGGCAAGTTTTTGATCTCAGCCAATGCGGGCCCAAGCCCCATGGCGGGCAAGTTATGCCACAAAAACTTCTTCTCTACGTCGTGGCAAAATGATCAAACGCCTATGGCGTTGGGTGAGGTGATGAATCAAAAAGGCGTCAAAACCGTCTACATCATGGCACCGAACTACGCCGCAGGCACGGACATGGTGAAAGGCTTTGAACGCACGTTCAAAGGCAAAGTAGTTGGTAAGGACCTCACTAAATGGGGTGCGGATGCCCAGTTGGACTTTTCTGCAGAATTAGCTAAGGCTCGTGCAAGTAAGGCAGAAGCCCTTTTCGTGTTTTATCCCGGTGCCGCTGGTCCGGCCTTCCTGAAGCAATATCAGCAAGCTGGCTTGGAGAAGGTTCTGCCCCTGTACACGACTTTCACCGTTGATGCCCTATCGTTACCCCGTTTGCAGAAAGCCAATCTGTCTGGCGTGTTGGGCTCTAGAACCACTCAGGAATGGGATCCGACACTTGATAACGCAGCCAACAAGAAGTTTGTTGCCGACTATCGGAAAAAGTTTGGAGCGTATCCCTCTTATTATGGTGCGCAAGCCTACGATGCAATCATGCTTATTGCTTCAGCGGTAGAGGCCGTTGGCGGCGATGTTTCTAACCCAGATAAAGTTCGGGCTGCGCTCAAGGCTGCCAAGTTCAACTCGGTGAGGGGCGGTTTTCGGTATGGTAACAACCACTTCCCGATTCAAAACTTTTACCTCCGTGAGGTAGCCCCTGATGCGCAAGGCAATTGGAGTACCAAGGTGGTGGGTACAGTATTTAAAGATCACGTCGATCCTTACGCCTCCGAATGTAAGATGTAGTTTGCGGCATTTAATTGTCTAGTGCATGAAGGGCCGGTTGAACCGGCCCTTTGCGCTGATTACTGGGAAGACTGTTTTGGATCTAAATCTGGTTCTAATGCAACTGGTCAATGGCCTTCAACTGGGTCTGTTGCTGTTCATGGTGGCGGCTGGCCTAACGTTGGTCTTCGGTATTCTGGATTTTGTCAATCTGGCGCACGCCTCGGTGTATATGGTGGGTGCCATGATTTGCGCGTCTTTAAGTTTCATAGTCGGCGGTTTCCTTCCCGCCTTGGTTTTGGCTGTTCCCCTAACTGCTTTAGTCGGTTTGCTTATTGAACGACTGGTGGCCCGGCGTTTATATTCGCGGGGACACTTAGATCACGTGTTGGCGACCTTTGGTTTAATTTTGGTGCTGAACACTTCAGCGCACTTAATTTGGGGGCCGAACGGTATTCCGATTGCATTGCCAGATTATTTAAAGGGCCAAATAAGGTTTAGCGAAACGCTGATCTTGCCCCGGTATCGTCTGGTCATCATCGCAACAGGCCTCCTATCGGCACTCGGCCTGTTTTGGTTAGTCACACGGACACGGCTGGGGATGTTAATACGAGCGGGGGCATCCAACCGCAAGATGGTCGCTGCCTTAGGCATCAATATTGAGATGCTTTTTACCCTGGTTTTTTCTTTGGGTGCTGTTTTGGCTGGCCTTGCAGGTATGCTAATCGCGCCCATTACGGAAGCCTCACTAGGTATGGGTAACGCAATCATCATCACGGCATTTGTTGTCATCATCGTCGGCGGCATTGGCTCAATTAAAGGGTCTTTCATTGCGGCGTTGCTGATCGGACTCATTGACACACTGGGAAGATCTTTTTTGGATGTGGCGTTAACGCTGGTCATGTCAAGCAATGCCGCTGAGAATTCAGCGCCAGCCATCTCTGCGATGTTGATATACATCCTCATGGCACTCGTGTTGGCAGTCAAGCCACAGGGACTTTTCCCCCCTAAGGTGAGGTAGTTCTGTGCTTTATTCAAAAGCGGTAAGTGCAATCATTTTGACCCTGTTGGCCGTCGTGCCATTGGCTCTTTTTTATGGAGGCCATCCGTTTTGGCTAGATGTTGCGACACGCTTGGTCATTCTGGCCATAGCGGCGTCTAGTCTTAACTTTATTTTGGGCTACGGCGGTTTGGTGTCTTTTGGTCACGCAGCCTATTTAGGACTTGGAGCATACGCAGTTGGCATTCCGGTCTATCACTCCATTTTCGGGGGGGTGGATTTTTTGGGATTAGCGACTGCCAATGGCTGGGTGCACTTGGTTATTGGCCTCGTGGTGTGCGCACTATTCGCTTTGCTGACAGGTGCGGTTAGTTTGCGAACTAAGGGCGTTTATTTCATTATGATCACCATGGCGTTTTCACAGATGCTTTACTACGCTTTAATTTCGATAAAGACATACGGTGGTGATGACGGCCTTACCATCATGACCCGCTCTCAGCTGCCTGGTATTTCCTTGGATGACCCCGTTCAACTCTACGCGCTTTGTTTTGGATCATTATTGGTGGTAATGGCTCTGGTTCGCATGTTGGTCAACTCTCGCTTTGGACAGGTTCTACAAGGCGCGCGGGGAAATCCACAGCGGGTGCAGATTTTAGGCTTCAACATTTTCTATTACCAATTACTCGCTTATGTTCTAGCCGGGGTAATCGCTGGTTACGCTGGGTTTTTGCTAGCTAACTTTACCGCCTATATTTCACCCGAGATGATGGACTGGACCCGTTCGGGGGAGTTGATGTTTATGGTCATTTTGGGCGGCGTGGCGGTCATGCTGGGGCCAGTGCTAGGCGCAGCGGCCTTCATATTGATCGAAGAGCTCTTTTCACACTTCACTATTTATTGGCAGCTACCTTTCGGCCTGATGTTGATGTTGGTTGTGCTATTTAGCAAGGGTGGCTTAGCCAAGTGGCTGCGCTTGCAGACCGGCGTTAGTGGGCAGGGCAGGCCATGACCACCCCAATGCTTGAGGCCGTGGGCCTTTATAAATCATTTGGTGGAGTGCATGCCACCGACGATTTACATCTAAGCGTTCAAGCTGGCGAGCTGCACGCCGTGATTGGTCCCAACGGAGCGGGTAAAACCACCCTAATTAGCCAGCTTTGTGGCTGGCAGTATCCCGATCAAGGTACCATTCGCCTCAACGGGCGCGACATCACGCGTATGCCTTCCCATCGCCGTGCGCAGCTTGGCATGGCGCGCTCGTTTCAAATCACATCGCTCATCATGGATTTAAGCGTACGCGACAACGTGGCGTTGGCGGTGCAGGCCACTGAGGGCAGTTCGTTTCGCTTTGTCCGTGCGGTGCGTAACGAGCAGCACATCCAGCATCAGACGCTCCAGGCGCTGGCGTCAGTGGGCCTAGCCGAGAAAGCCGATTTCGCGGTGGCCGAGCTGTCGCATGGTGAACACCGGCGGGTGGAGATGGCCATGGCGTTGGCGTCCAAGGCGCCGCTTTTGCTGTTGGATGAGCCCATGGCGGGGCTGGGCGCAGAGGAAA
>JBMTSM010000215.1:0-3593 GCA_049448275.1 Burkholderiaceae bacterium | reverse complement strand
TGGTGGGCAGTGGTATCGGGTGCCGTGGGTGGTATCGCCATCGGCCTCATCACCGAGTACTACACCGGCGGCAAGCCGGTGCGCACCATCGCCAAGTCAGGGGAAACCGGTCCAGCCACTGTGATGATCACAGGATTGGCTGTAGGTATGCAGTCGGTAGTGGCACCGGTGCTGTTTCTGGCGGCCATTATCTTTGTGTCTACCAACCTTGCAGGTCTTTACGGTGTCGGTATTGCCGCCGTTGGCATGTTGGCAACCGTGGGCATCACCATGGCGATCGACGCCTACGGACCCGTTGCGGATAACGCGGGCGGTATCGCCGAAATGGCTGGTATGGGTGAGGAAACGCGTAAGATCACTGACGGGCTGGATGAGGTAGGTAATACCACTGCCGCTATCGGTAAAGGTTTCGCCATTGGTGCAGCTGCCTTGGCGGCGCTGGCGATCATTGCGGCTTTCGTGGAGACGGTGAAGGTGAACAACGCTGATTTCACCCTGCAGCTCTCTGATCCCCAAGTGCTCATCGGCATTTTCATTGGCGGTACGATCCCTTTCCTTATCGCATCTATCACCATGACAGCGGTAGGGGAAGCGGCCTTCGATATGATCAATGAAATTCGTCGTCAGTTCCGCGAGATCCCGGGTCTTTTGGAGGGTAACGCGGAGCCCGATACGGCGCGTTGTGTCGACATCGCCACCACTGCAGCGCTCAAGCGCATGGTTGTCCCCGGCGCCATTGCCGTGCTGGCCCCCGTGTTTGTTGGCTTTGGCTTGGGCGCGACCTCCCTTGGCGGCATGCTCGCCGGCGGACTGCTGGGCTGTGTGCTGATGGCGCTGATGATGGCGAATGCGGGCGGTGCCTGGGATAACGCCAAGAAGTATGTCGAGAAGGGCAACTTAGGCGGTAAGGGATCCGACACCCACGCGGCGGTGGTTGTGGGAGATACCGTAGGCGACCCCTTCAAAGACACGTCAGGTCCATCCATGAACATCTTGATCAACGTTATGGCGATTGTCAGCTTGGTGATTGCACCGCTGCTGTAGATCCACTGGCAACTGAAATAAAAAAGGGGCCAGTCGGCCCCTTTTTTTTCTGGTCAACGAGTCAGACGATCGATTTCATATTGGTCATAAAGCTTCGCAGCTCGGCGCCGACATACTCCACCGGATGGTTGCGGATGGCGTCGTTGACTTCAATGAGGGTTCTGTTATCGACGGTGTTGTCACCGCCCATGCCTACGCCAATCACGTCGGTGCCTTGTCGCGTCATGAAGTCCTTGAGCAGCGGACGCGCCGCTTGATCAAACAGATAGCAGCCGTATTCGGCAGTATCGGAAATCACCACGTTCATCTCGTAGAGCTTTTTACGCGCGATGGTGTTGGCAATGAGGGGTGTTTCGTGGAGTGACTCGTAGTAAGCGGATTCTTCGATGATGCCCGCATCAACCATGGTCTCAAAGGCCAGTTCAACGCCGGCTTTTACCATGGCAATCATTAAGATGCCTTTGTCGTAATACTCCTGCTCGCTGATGTTGTCATCAGTAAGTGGCTGCTTCTCAAACGCGGTCTCGTTGGTCTCTGCTCGCCACTTCAGAAGGTTGGCATCGTCGTTTGCCCAGTCCGCCATCATGGTGCTGGAGAACACGCCGGACATGATGTCGTCTTGGTGCTTTTCGAATAGGGGCCGCATCAGCTCTTTCATTTCCTCTGCCAGTTCAAAGGCGCGAATTTTGGCGGGGTTCGAGAGGCGGTCCATCATGTTGGTAATACCGCCCTGTTTGAGACCCTCAGTCACGGTCTCCCAACCATACTGAACCAGTTTGGCGGCGTAGCCAGGATCAACCCCGAGCTCGACCATACGATCGAAACATAGCAGGGAGCCTGATTGAAGCATGCCGCACAGAATGGTTTGCTCGCCCATCAAGTCGGACTTGACCTCGGCAATGGGTGAAGACTCCAGAACACCCGCGCGATCACCGCCAGTACCGCTGGCCAGCGCTTTCGCAATCGCCATGCCTTCACCTTTGGGATCGTTCTCACGATGCACGGCGATCAGGGTCGGCACGCCAAAGCCGCGCTTGTACTCTTCGCGCACTTCGGTGCCGGGGCACTTGGGGCACATCATCACCACGGTAAGGTCTTTCCGGATCTGCATGCCTTCCTCTACGAGGTTGAAACCGTGGGCGTAATCTAAACAAGCCCCCTCTTTCATAAGGGGCATAACGGTGTTGACGACGCCGGTGTGCTGCTTGTCGGGAGTCAGGTTCATGACCACGTCAGCTTCAGGGATGAGCTCCTCAAAGGTGCCTACGCTAAAGCCGTTGTCGGTGGCGCGTTGCCACGAGTCGCGCTTCTGGTCGATGGCTTCCTGACGCAGGGCGTAGGCCACATCGAGCCCACTGTCACGGAGATTGAGGCCTTGGTTGAGCCCCTGAGCACCGCAGCCAATGATGACAATTTTTTTCCCGCGGAGAACGTCGACGCCATCGGCAAATTCGGATTGATCCATGAACCGGCATTTGCCGAGTTCCTCTAGCTGGATACGCAGGGGTAATGTGTTGAAGTAATTGCTCACCGGTTTCTCCTGAGGCGGACGTGGGTCGTGGTTAAGACGCTTAGTTGTTGAAAAATGGGCGCGCAGTATACCCATTGACGCCATAAAATGCTTCTATCCGCAGCGGATTCGCCAAAACAGGCCGTCTTGCCCTGATTGGCTGGTAAACTACGGGTCCAGTGAGTGCCTTGGGGGCAAAAATGGGCGAAGAGCCGACAGTCGATGAGCAGGGCGGTAGCGCCAGCGACGACAACTTCGAGCGCGCTGCACAACAGATAGAGCGTCCCTTGGAGTCGCTGGTGGGGGATTACGAGGAGCAGTCCGCGACGGACAGCCACCCGAGAAGTAGCGGTATTTTTCTGTTGCCTAACCTCTTTACCACCGGCGCGCTGTTCTGCGGGTTTTACGCCGTTATAGCCGGTATGAAGGGCGATTTTTATGCCGGCGCCGTGGCCGTGTTTGTCGCCATGGTCTTTGACGGCTTGGACGGACGTGTCGCGCGCCTTACGCACACCACGAGTGCTTTTGGCGCCGAATACGACAGCTTGGCGGACATGGTCTCATTTGGCGTGGCCCCAGCGCTGCTCATGTTTAACTGGGCGTTGACCGATGCCGGTAAAGTGGGCTGGGTTGCCGCGTTTCTTTACACCGTGTGTGCAGCCCTGCGGTTGGCGCGGTTTAACAGTCAGCGACACGTCGTGGACGCGAGTATATTTGTGGGGCTGGCCAGTCCGCCGGCGGCGGCACTCATTGCCAGTAGCGTTTGGCTTGGGCACACCCATGGCTTTCCGGCCTCGACGGCGCCTTGGTCCTATCTGCACGCGGGTTTGTTGGTGGTAGCGGGGTTTTTGATGATCGCTCGCTTTCCCTATTTCAGCTTTAAAAACCTACAGCTCGATGAGCGAGTGCCCTTTGCGCGCATTCTTTTGATGATTGGCGTGCTTGCATTGATTGCCTTGGATCCTCCGCTGGTGCTTTGGTGTTTGTCTTTTGTCTATGCGCTTTCAGGACTGTTGCAACATTTGCGCCGTAATGTTGT
>JBMTSM010000214.1:0-3610 GCA_049448275.1 Burkholderiaceae bacterium | reverse complement strand
CACCGCCGCGGTGCTCAACTGGGTGGTTTCGACCTTGGACGAAACACTGCGTATTCTGCCGGCGCAATGGCAGCCCGAAGTCCTAATTGGTTTTTACATACCCGGCTTGGGCGTTTTATTTGCCCTCATCGTCTTGTTGTTGATTGGCGCTGCCACTTCCAATTTCATTGGTAAGAAGCTGGTCAATTGGTGGGACGGGTTACTCAATCGCATTCCCGTGGTCCGCAGTGTTTATGCGGCTGTGAAGCAGGTCTCTGACACGCTGTTTTCCAACAAAGGCAATGCCTTTCGCAAAGCCTTACTGGTCCAATGGCCCCGCGAGGGCTTATGGACGGTGGCCTTTCTGACCGGCAAGCCCGGTAGCACGGTCAATAACCAACTGGGTGATGGCTACATTTCGGTTTACGTCCCCACTACCCCCAACCCGACCAGCGGGTACATGATGTTGGTGCGAGAGACTGACTGCAAACCACTTGATATGTCGGTCGACGAAGCGTTGACTTACGTGATCTCCATGGGCGTCATTGTGCCCCCAGACCACAAGGCCTTTAAGGCCCCACACGAACCCCTTACAGCATTGAAAGACTCGGAGTAATTATGGCTATGCGTTCCCACTATTGCGGTCTCGTGACCGAGGCACTGATGGGTGAAACCGTCAGTCTGTGCGGTTGGGTTAACCGCCGTCGCGACCACGGTGGTGTTATTTTTATCGATTTGCGCGACCGCGAGGGCTATGTGCAGGTGGTCTGTGACCCCGATCGCGCCGACATGTTTGCTATTGCCGAAGACATCCGCAACGAGTTCTGCGTGCAAATCAAAGGCGTTGTGCGTGCGCGCCCCGAAGGGACTGCAAATGACGGTATCAAGAGCGGCAAGATTGAAGTCTTGTGCCATGAGTTGATCGTTTTAAGCGCCTCGGTACCACCACCCTTCATGTTGGACGATGACAATCTGTCTGAGACCACGCGGTTGACGCACCGGGTGATGGACCTGCGCCGTCCTGCGATGCAGCGTAATCTGATGTTGCGCTACCGCGTTGCCATGGAAATTCGGAAGTTTCTGGATGCGAATGGCTTCATTGACATTGAAACGCCCATGCTCACCAAAAGCACGCCCGAGGGTGCGCGCGATTACTTGGTACCCAGCCGCGTTAACGACGGTCAGTTCTTTGCGCTGCCACAATCCCCCCAGTTATTCAAGCAGTTGTTGATGGTGGCTGGTTACGACCGCTATTACCAAATCACCAAGTGCTTCCGCGACGAAGACTTGCGCGCTGACCGTCAGCCGGAATTCACGCAGATCGATATTGAAACCTCGTTCATGGGCGAGGAAGAGATCCGCGACATGTTCCAAGGCATGGTTAGCAACATGTTCAAGCAAGTGCTGCAAATTGACTTGGGTGAATTCCCCGTGATGACTTACCGCGATGCAATGCATTTGTACGGCTCTGACAAGCCTGACCTGCGGGTGAAGTTGCACTTCACTGAGCTTACGGATGCGATGCAAACCGTTGACTTCAAGGTCTTTTCGACACCTGCGACGATGGCAAACGGTCGCGTTGTGGCGTTGCGCGTGCCAGGTGGCGGTGAGATGAGCCGCGGCGAAATCGATGCCTACACCGAGTTCGTGAAGATTTATGGCGCCAAAGGTCTCGCTTGGATCAAGGTGAACGATGTCGCGGCGGGTCGCGATGGCTTGCAAAGCCCCATCGTTAAAAACTTGCATGACGAGGCGATTCAAGCCATCCTCACCCGTACTGAAGCTCAGAACGGCGACATTATTTTCTTCGGTGCAGACAAGGCGAAGGTGGTTAACGACGCGATTGGCGCGTTGCGCGTGAAGATTGGGCACAGTGAGTTTGCGCGCAAGAGCGGTCTATTCGAGAGCCGTTGGGCGCCCCTTTGGGTGGTCGACTTTCCCATGTTCGAGTTCGATGAAGAGGGACAGCGCTGGTCTGCGGTGCATCACCCCTTTACGGCACCGAAAGATGGTCACGAAGACTTCATGGCCACGGCACCTGAGAAGTGCCTGTCAAAAGCCTATGACATGGTGATCAACGGCTGGGAGGTCGGCGGTGGCTCTGTGCGTATCCACCAAGCGAGCGTGCAACAAAAGGCGTTTGATGCCTTGCTTATCACGCCTGAAGAGGCACAGCTGAAGTTTGGCTTCTTGCTGGATGCCCTTCAGTACGGTGCGCCCCCGCATGGTGGCTTGGCCTTTGGTCTTGACCGAATCGTTACACTCATGACGGGTGCTGAAAGCATTCGAGATGTGATCGCCTTCCCCAAGACGCAGCGGGCACAGTGTTTGTTGACCCAAGCACCATCCGCAGTGGATGACAAGCAGTTGCGTGAACTGCACATCCGGCTGCGCAACCCACAGCCCGTCTGATCCCGGCGCTTGAGATTGGGGCGACGGTTCAGCCGATTCGGCTGCGCCTCGCCCCATTTGTTTTCTTTTGCACCAATGCTTTGCACAGTGAAGCCAACGCTTCGAAGTTGGGGTGTGTTTGAAACGTTGATCGGGTCACCAGCGAGATCCCTCGTTTAGGTGGCGGCGCGCTGAACGGCTGTGCGATGACGTCCGTGCCATTGAGCAGACCAGCCTTGACGGCCATCTCTGGCAACATGGAGAAGCCCAAACCCGCTTCGACCATTTGAATCAGTGTCGGCAGGCTGCTGGCTTCAATGTCCGCGTGTGGCTCGCCCCTCGACTGGCGTCGGACTTGCGCACAGGCCGCTAGCGCATGGTCACGCAGACAATGTCCCTCGCCCAACAGCATTAGACGGCTGAAGTCCACGTCCTTTAGTTTCCAGGCCTTTTGTTGTGCCATGGCGTCGGATTTCGAGGCGATGAGCCACATTTCCTCCTCGTAGATGGGCAGCTCCGCGAGTCGCCCCACAGCCATTGGCGTGGCAATTAGCGCGGCATCTATCCGCCCCGCCTCCAAAGCAGCCAGAAGCTCGTGGGTTTGTGCCTCGTGCAGTACAACTCGCAGGTTTGGGAAGCGACTGCGCGCTTCGCGCATCAGTTTGGGTAACAAAAAAGGTGCGATGGTGGGGATCGCACCCAATGTCAAACGACCTTGCAAAGGCGTGGCGAGTGCCGATCCGAGTTGTAAAAAATCGCCCGCGGTGCTTAGCAGGTCGATAGCCAGCGGGCGCAGCGCCTCACCCGCTGATGTGAGCATGACGCGCTTGTTGTCCCGTTCAAAAAGCGACACACCCAGTTGTTGTTCGAGCTCGCGCACGCCGCCCGAAAGCGTTGACTGAGTCACGAAACAATTGGCTGCAGCCTGCGTGAAGTGCAGGGTATCAGCCAATGTCACAAAGTAGTGCAGTTGCTTGAGGGACAGGTTGGCTGCCATTTGGTTTGAATTCATGATCGGTTATTTCGATTAAAACAATTATTTTTATCCATTTTACAGATTATCTGTGGCCCCTCAAAATTCAGTCATCGGTTCATTTAGAGCCTGTTTTTAAAACTGAAAGGACGAAGATCATGACCCACACAGCCAACCCATCTGTCACCGTACAAAACCTGGAATCGGCATTTGCTGGTGAGTCAATGGCGCACATCAAGTACCGCTATTTCGCCAAGATTGCTCGTG
>JBMTSM010000213.1:0-3676 GCA_049448275.1 Burkholderiaceae bacterium | reverse complement strand
CATTGCCGCTGGTACAACCATCGGTGGTGATATCGCTTTTGAGGATGGCTTGCGTGTCGATGGTTTGATCGTTGGCGATGTCAAGGGGCGCGATGGCAAGCCTAGCGTACTGGTGGTGAGTGAAAACGCATCGATCACCGGTGCCGTCGTCGCAGATCACGTCATTATCAATGGGACGATAAAGGGGCCCGTGACGGCCAAACAATTGATCGAGTTACAACCCAAAGCCCGTGTCGAAGGCGATGTGGTCTACCAATCGATCGAGTTGCATTTGGGCGCGCTGGTGACGGGGCAGTTGAGCCCGATCGCCACCGCAGCAGAAGAAAAGCCCGCACTGAAGTTGGCCTCAAAAGCCTGATTGAGTCAGGGTCTTTTAATCGGCGTACCATCGATCAACAAGTTCTGAGGGGTCCCTATGTTGCCCTATCAGATCGATACCAGGAAGAATCACCATGAGCGAAACCTTAGATACCGTGCCCGAAATGGATATGCCTGTGGCGTTGGTGTTCACAGACAGCGCCGCAGCCAAAGTGGCTGATTTGATTGCGGAAGAGGGTAACCCCGATTTGAAACTGCGTGTTTTTGTGCAGGGCGGTGGATGCTCGGGTTTTCAGTACGGCTTCACATTTGATGAAGTGACAAACGAAGACGACACCACCATGACCAAGAATGGCGTCTCTCTGCTGATCGACGCCATGAGTTACCAGTATCTCGTGGGCGCTGAGATTGACTACAAGGAAGACTTGCAGGGCGCGCAATTCGTGATCAAGAACCCCAATGCCACCACGACCTGTGGTTGTGGATCAAGCTTCAGTGTGTAACCTCGGCGTTCAACCAATCACCCAAAAGCCTGGCGATGCCGGGCTTTTTTATTTGGGGTACAGCGCGCCGAGTATGCGCGGACCCCTTGCGCCGGTGGCGGCGATGGCATTGGCAGGGCGACGCTGCGTGAAGCACCAGGCTAGCCATGCAAAGGCGGCGGCCTCGACTTGTAACACCGGTAAACCCAGCGCGCTGGTTGTCTCAATGGGAGTGTTGGGAAGACAACTTTTTAACGATTCCATGAGGAACTGATTGTGCGCACCACCACCACACACCAACAGGCGTGCGATCGGGAGGGCACTCGCTGATTGCCGGTGCAGCGCCGATAACTGGGACGCCGCGCTTCGAGCAGTCAGCATGGTCAGGGTCGCCTGAACATCAACGGGTCTGACGCCTTGGAAGGGTGCAAGCTGCGCGTTAAGCCAAGTCAGATTGAAGTGGTCGCGCCCCGTGCTCTGCGGTCGATCTATTTGTTGGTATTGAAAGAAAGCATCTTGCAGCAGGTGGTCGAGTAAGTCGGGAAGAACTTTCCCCTTCGCACCCCACCGGCCATCGGCGTCGTACGGCTGGTGAAGGTGCTGCTGTACCCATAGGTCGAGTAGCACATTGCCTGGCCCCGTGTCGCAACCCGCAATGCGTCCATCTGCGCTCAGAAGGCTGACATTAGCGATCCCACCAACATTGAGCACTGCAACGGACGTTGTTGGATCGCCAAAGACCGCGCGATGAAATGCGGGGACGAGCGGCGCCCCTTGCCCACCTGCCGCAATGTCACGGCTGCGAAAGTCAGCGATCACATCAATCCCCGTTAACTCCGCCAATAGTGCGGGCTGATTCACTTGGACGGTGTACCCAACACTCGGTAAACCTGTGATGCTGGATGCAGCTTGGGGCTGGTGGCGAACGGTTTGCCCATGTGCCCCGAGGGCTGTGATTTTGGATGCCTCGATACCTGTTGCGTCACATAATGCCGCGCATACGGCGGCGTAATCATGCGCCAGCTGGATACCCAGCTGCGAGCTGAGGTGCAGTTCGTCTGGCCCTGATGTATTGAGTTGCATTGCGAGGGCGCGCGTGCGGCTGTCAAAGGGGCGGTATTGGTGCGCTAACACCGTTGGTTTGCCGCTTGCGTCCATCGTGCAAAGGACGCCATCAACGCCATCCAGTGAGGTGCCTGACATCAGGCCGATGAAAAGTGTTTGGTGATCCGCCATCGTCACATTATGTGACACGGACCACTACTCGGCGCTGGCGAGGTGAACTTGACGCGCGGCAGCCAGTTGTGTGGTCGCTGTGTCAGCGATGGCCTTGAAAGCAACCATATGCTGGCGATCAACTTCGGTGGCGCGGCTGCGTTTGGCCATTTGTGCGGGATCCTTGTGGACGCCGTTGACGCGGTGTTCAAAATGCAAATGCGGGCCTGTAGAGACTCCCGTTGAGCCGACAGCGCCGATACGCTCGCCGCGTTCGACCCGTTGCCCGCGCTTGACAAAGATGCGGCTCAAGTGCGCATAAACCGTGGTGCTCCGGCTGTCGTGCCGGATTTCGATCACATTGCCGTAACCGCCCCTGCGTCCAGCGAAGACCACACGGCCGTCACCCACTGTACGGACCGGCGTACCCGTTGGGGCGCCGTAATCCACACCCAAGTGTGGGCGGTTGACTTTCAAAACAGGATGAAAACGCCGCTTTGAAAAGCTACTAGTGACCCGCGAAAACTCCATGGGTGAAGCCAGATAAAAACGACGGGTACTCACCCCGTTGAGGTCGTAATAGTCACCTCGACCGTTTTGCTCAAACCAAATGGCATTCAGGCGGGTGCCTTTGTTAGTAAAACTGGCTGCGAGGATGCGCCCAGTCTCAAGGGCTTCATGGTCAGCTTCTAGGATCTCGTATACGACGGCGAACGTATCACCTTTGCGCAGGTCGCGGTTGAAGTCGATATCGTTTGAAAATATCTCAGCCATACCCATTGCGATCGAGTCGGGGATGTTCGCCGCGTCGGTGGTCGCAAACAGGGAGGACTCAATCACCCCGCTGGCCAGTCGCGTGTTGGGTGTGTAGGGAACTGACTCAGTGGTCGCGACAAAGCGATTGACCGGTGCGATATCCGGGTTGGCGTCGCCTGTCTCTCGGGCAGCCTTGATAGTCAAACGAAGAAAGTGCCCCTTGTTTTTGGTGTCTGGCCAGCGCAAGGTCAGTGCTTGGACCCCGAGGTCTGGCAGGTAGCTAACCGTGGCGCGGGTCGAACGGTTGGAGGCAAAGGCCTCACGCACCTCACCGCTTTGCCGCGCCCAATCGAGAAAAACGGGGTCTTCGACACCCAGGCGAGTCAGCAAGGTTTCGACGGTATCGCCGCGTCGCAGCCAATCATCGGCGACCAAACTGAGGTCAGTTTCGGTTGATCCGGTTAGCCGGTCGAGAATGGGGGTATTGCCCAGCAGCGCAGGCAGGAAACCGATACTTTCAGGGGCTGATACCTCTTTAGCCGCCGCATCTTTTGCACTCAGCGCCTGTGCTTGTTGCTGATTTGGTGGCGTGTCGAAGGCCGCCCAGAGGAATCCGCCAACTGCCAAAAAGAGACCGGTTAGAAACAGCGCTGAGGTGGGCGTACGACCCACATCGGCAGCAGGGTTTCCCGCGAGCGCACTGGTCCCCGTGACCTTTTGCACATCCCCAGGCGGGACCGTTTTAGAGGCGTGTTGGGCAAAGCGCTGGGGTTCAGTGAACAAAGTCTCTCGATTCTGCGGTCGTGGTGTAAACACAGCCCACTACAATGCGCAATATGCGCCCTGTTTTGGGGTCAAACGCCCATTATATGCAACCTTTGGTTTGCAGAGTTGAAAAAATATGA
>JBMTSM010000212.1:0-3709 GCA_049448275.1 Burkholderiaceae bacterium | reverse complement strand
GTATTGGTCAGCCTGCGTTGCGGCGAGGCCCGGATGCTGGCGCGTATCACACGACGTGCGCTTGAAAGCCTCGGATTAACTCTGGGGCAAACCGTACACATACAGATCAAGTCGGTTGCCATGGTCGCCTGATCCTCGGACTAGAATGAAGCCCGCGCACTGCTATCCCCAACTGGTAAAACCGCAGCGGCAAGGATGAATATGAAACTGTTTTTTTGGCTCATCAGACTCGTCATCTTTTTGATCGTGCTGGTTTTCGCGCTCGGCAATCAAAATGAAGTGACCGTACACCTTGTGCCGGGCTACACCTGGACGACCGCGCTGATATGGGCGTTAGCGGTCGCGATTCTGCTGGGTATCGCGCTGGGTATCTCCGCCATGATGCCCCTGTGGTTGAAGCAGCGCCGCTTGGCCACACAAGCCAACAAACAACTGAAGCTTCAGACGACAGCTTTACCCGCCGCCCCCACCGGCAAGCCCAACCCAACAGACAACGATGAGCTTGGTATTTGATATCACTACCCTGTTGTGGTTACTGCCACTCGTCTTCGCCCTGGGCTGGATCGCGTCACGGGTTGACATTCGGCAGTGGCGGCGCTCTGAGCAACAGGCACCGAAAGCCTATTTCCGAGGCCTGAATTTCTTGCTCAATGAGCAACAAGACCAAGCTATCGACTCCTTCATCGAAGCGGTTCAGCATGACCCAGAAACGAGCGAGCTGCATTTCGCGCTCGGCAACCTCTTTCGTCGGCGTGGGGAATACGACCGCGCGGTTCGCGTCCATGAGCATCTATTGGCGCGCAGCGACCTCAGTAATGCCGATCGCCAACGCGCGCAACATGGCTTGGCGATGGACTTTTTGAAAGCCGGTCTGCTTGATCGTGCCGAGGGCGCCTTTCGGAAACTCGAAAACACCCCATTTGCAACCGAGGCGCAACTGGCTTTACTGGCGATTTTTGAGCGCAGTCGAGATTGGGAAAAAGCCATCGAAATCGCCAAGCGTCTTGAATCCGGCGAACAGGGAAGCTTCCGCGTTCGTCGTGCGCACTACCACTGTGAACTCGCCGACGTCGCCCTGCAGACGGGGCAAACCGACACCGCGATGGCAGCGCTTGAACAAGCGATGCAACTCGCACCCGAATCGCCCCGCGCCTACCTCGCCATCAGCGCCCTTCAGGCTGCACAAAACGAGACTTCCGCCGCCCTCGACACGCTGTTCAAACTCACGCGACGCGCGCCCAGTGCCACACCGTTAGTTGCGCAGCGCTTGGTCGGGCTAGCCACAACTTCAGATGCGCGTGACCGCGTACGCCAACAGTTACAAAGTTTTGACCAACTCGGGCCGAGCCTCGATGTGACGCTGGCCCTCAGCACCTTGGACGCCGCCGAGGCCACGAGCCTACTCGTGCATCACCTTGACCGCACCCCCTCACTCGCCACGGTTGCGCAGCTGGTTAAGCAAGACCCGGCTGAAGTCCCTGCCCTGAACCACCCCTTGGTCTCACAGGCCATTAACCGCGCAGCTGCGCCCTTAACGCGTTACCGTTGTGCCGCTTGTGGCTTCGAGGCCAAAGCCTACTTTTGGCAATGCCCGGGTTGCCAGAGTTGGGATAGCTTCCCAGCTCGACGCGTTGAAGAGCTCTAAAAGCCGGTGTAACCCTTAGTCGTCTCAGGCGGCAGGGCGCTGGCGTGACGCGCCACAGAATGGGCTCACAACAGGTCAATCTCGGGCTGTTGTGATCTTCAAAGGAATCACGCATGCGTCACTTCATTACTGGCTTGTTCTTCTGCCTCGCCACCAGCCTGTCTCTAGCTGCGATGGATGTCAACAAAACCAACCAACAGGACCTTGAGTCGATCAAAGGCATTGGTCCCAAGGTCTCTCAGCTCATCATGACCGAGCGTGCAATCAAACCGTTTACCAGTTGGGATGATCTGATTAAGCGTGTCAAGGGCATTGGCCCCAAAGCAGCGATGCGCTTCAGCGAGGGGGGTCTAACCGTCGACGAAATGCCCTACAAGCCCTGAGTGCAGGCGACCGTGTAACATCGCATCACTGACGCCAATCAAATGGGGGAGATGAGAGCATGTACACGGTCATCGCGTTATCAGCCGGGGCAACCATCGGTGCCATTGCGCGGTGGCAATTGGGTCTTTGGCTCAACGCCGCGCATACCAACAGCATCGGCTGGGGCACGCTCGCGGCTAACAGCTTGGGCGCCTACCTGATTGGGTTGGGATTCGTGTGGTTGCAAACTCAACCGGCCATCGACCCGGTTTGGCGGCTGTTTATCATCACTGGCTGCCTGGGTGCACTTACCACTTTCTCCACGTTTTCACTCGAGACGGTTCAGCTCTTACAAAACGGTCACATCGGCACAGCTGTCAGCAATGTTGTGCTGAACGTCGTCGCGTCATTGACGCTGACCTATGCGGGGTTACTCACCGGACGGTGGATTCACTGACGGTACGCCACAAACCAAGTCACCGGGATCGTTCGGCGGGATTTCCCGCTGATTCTTCGCCTCGCCCACAGCCATATCGCGCGGCAAGACCACACCATTTTTCACTGCAAGGATTTCTGCCATCACGCTCACCGCGATTTCGGGCGGCGTCTTGCTACCGATAAAGATACCAATGGGACCGCGCAACCCTTTCAAAGTCGCATCGGTTTGCTCGAAGTGGGTAATCATGCGTTGGCGACGCGCCTCGTGATTCCGGCGAGATCCGATTGCACCCACATAAAAGGCAGGCGTGCTCAAGGCCTCCAACAAAGCCAAGTCATCCAGCTTGGGGTCATGGGTGAGGGCAACCACACAGCTGCGGGCATCTGGCTTGAAAGCCAACACCTCATCATCGGGCATTGTGTTAACGACTTTTGCAGCAGGTACGTTCCACGCGCCGCGGTATTCATCTCGGGGATCGCAAACCGTCACCGTGAAACCGTTGAACAAAGCCATGGTCGCCAGGTACTCGCTCAGTTGTCCCGCGCCAATGATGAGCATGCGATACCCGGGGCCAAAGGTATTCGTCAGGGCGGTATCCGTCAGGTCCAGAGCGGCTGGCACAGTGCACGGTGTCAAGGCGACAGCGCCCGTTGCCAGTGCTACCTCTCGCTGCACCAAGACCCCGGCGTCGAGGTGTCTGATCAGCTGCTTGAGAGCTTCGGCATCAGGGTCGAACTCGAGCAATAACTCCAAGGTGCCACCGCAGGGTAATCCAAAACGGTGCGCCTCGTCGGCCGTTACACCATAGCGCACGCGTTGCGGTGCACCCATGGGAATACACGCGTCCAACGCGTTATAGGCCTGGCTGTAGCGGTTGATCAAGTCATCTTCGATACAGCCGCCGGATACCGACCCCACAACGGCGCCATCGTCACGCATGGCCATAATGGAACCCACGGGCCTCGGCGACGACCCCCATGTTCGTACAACGGTTGCGAGCAACGCTCTGCGCCCTTGCGCACGCCAATCGTGGATGGTTCGAAGGACGGTGATATCAAGATTTTCCATAGACGACCCGCATCAATCCCGCAGGAAACCCAATAACTGCGCCACCACGCTCGCTGCAATAACGGCGGGCTCTTTCCCACTGATCGAGGACAAGCCAATGGGACAAGCGACCTGCGCGAGCTCGGTATCGGTAAACCCTCGCTCGCGCGCACGGTTAGAAAAACTGGCCCATTTGGTGGCACTGCCAATTAGAC
>JBMTSM010000211.1:0-3723 GCA_049448275.1 Burkholderiaceae bacterium | reverse complement strand
TGGTGTTGCAGCCGTTCTATCGCGCGCTCGGCACCAACGTTGACGGCTCAGGTTTGGGCTTGGCGATCGTGCAGGAGATTGCGCAGCAAATGGGTGCAGTTATCGAGATGAGCGACGCGACGGCAAACAAAAAGCCGCCTGGTCTGCTGGTGACCGTGCGCTTCCCGTCACCCGCAAAGGCCACTGAATTGGCACACCACCCGTAATTCGGCACCCAACCAGTTGGCCTGTGGCCAGCTCAGGCAGTGGGCTTCGGGGCAGGTTCGAGTTGGTAGCGTTCGGCAGCCACCACTGCCGCCAATTGCGGCAATGCCAGCAAACGATTAGCCAGCGCGTAAATCCGCGGAAAGGCCTGTAGCGACAAGCCCGCCAAGCCCGACCACCGCAGCAGCGTGGTGGCGTAGGCATCCAGCGCACAAGGCTGGCTGCCCGTCAGCCATTGGTCCGAGCCGACCTCTGGACACATCGCGTCTAGCTGGTGTAGCTGGGCCTCAAAAAGTGCGGTGTTATGGGCCTTAAGGTGGGCTTTGGCATCGGCGTCCGAGGCGAATTTATGCGGCATGAAAATGTGCGCAAAGGTGGCATGCATGCCGCCGTTCATCCACGCCAATGTGGTGAGCGCGCGACTACGGGCGGGCTGTGTCTTTGGCAGGATGCCGGCTTCGGGGAACTGTTCATCCAGGTACAAAACGACAGCGACCACTTGATCGATCACGCGGTCGTCATCCATCAACACCGGCACCTGGCCCCGCGGATTAATGGCTAAAAATTCGGGGCTACTCTGCTCACCCTTGTGCAGCTTGACCATCTGCAACTCGTAACTCGCGCCAGCTAACGCCAGCGAAACGTGGGGGACGAATGAACAGGCGCCGGGTGCGAAAAATAACTTCATCATGGCAATCTTTCCGAGTTTTTGGTGGGTTTAAGGCACAGATCGAGGGGTCAGCTTGTCGCCTTTTTGGGGGCTGCTTTCTTTGCGGCTGCTTTTTTGACTGGGGCCTTTTTTGCAGGCGCCTTTTTTGCAGCCGCTTTTTTCGCCGGCGCCTTCGCGGCGGTCTTGGCTGCCGTTTTGCGCGGTGGATACTTACTCACCCGCGGCTCGAATTCAAACCCGACCTTATCCTCTTCGGCGTTCCACGCCAAGAATGCCTTGAACGGGCGACGCGTCCGCATGGACACAAACTTATCCAGCAGATCGGTTTTGCCGGTGGTCAACAGCTTTTCAATTTGGGCCGTGTCAACGGGTTGCTGCAAAACGATCTTGCCGGTTTTGAATTTACAACTCGGCGTCGGCTGCGCCTCTGTAGGGACCGCCTTTTCGCACGCATACACGCTGCCATGATCAAACACCGAACCGCCGCAACTGGGGCATTTACCCAAGGCTGTTTTATCGCTGAAGTCGACAATCTCGCCCGTATCAGCGTTGGCATCGTTGCCAAAGTCAAACTCTAACTTCCAATTCTTGTCGTCGTCACTCCACTTCAAAGCCAACTCAGCGGTAAAGGGCCAACCGGCTTTCGAGCGGAAGCCCTCTAGCGGGCCAATTTGCTTGTTGAACAAGAAAGACTCAACTTCCGTCAACTCAAACGCACGACCGGCCGGGGTTTTTGTCATTGAGAAGCCACAGCCTTCAGCCCCACCCGTGCCGCCGCCGGTGCAGGTGTACCGCCGATAGTTTTCTTTCACTACGCCACCGCAGTTAGGGCACGGCGTTTGCAGTGTGGCGTAGTCGCCGGGAATGGTGTCGCCATCGTATTCTTTGGCTTTGCGCACCATGCGCTCCGTCATGCTGGTGATTTCGGCCATGAAGCTGGCGCGGCTCATGAGCCCTTGCTCCATTTGTGAGAGCTTGTGCTCCCATTCGCCGGTCAATTCGGCGCGCGAGAGTTCGTCAACACCTAAGCCACGCAGCAACGTCATGAGCTGAAAGGCTTTGGCCGTTGGGATCAACTCACGGCCCTCGCGCAGCATGTATTTCTCGGCAATCAAACCTTCAATGATGCTGGAACGGGTGGCGGGCGTTCCCAATCCTTTTTCTTTCATCGCCTCGCGGAACTCATCATCCTCAACGGACTTACCCGCGCCCTCCATCGCTGACAACAATGTCGCTTCCGAGTATCGCGCCGGCGGGCGCGTTTTGAGGTCTTTCAACAGCGCCTCAACGACACGACTGGTCTCGCCGGGCTTGACCGCCACGAGTACCTCACCGTCTTTCTCGTCGTCTTGCGCGTCCTTGCCGTATATCGCCATCCACCCAGGATTGACCAACACCTTGCCCTCGGTTTTGAAGGCATGATCTGCCGCGCGTGAAATGCGCGTTGTCGTGAGGAATTCAGCGGGTGGGAAAAAGACCGCCATGAACCGGCGCACGACCAAGTCGTACACCTTTTGTTCGGCCTCGCTCAGGCCACTGGGCGCTTGCAAGGTCGGGATGATGGCGAAGTGATCGCTCACCTTCTTGTTGTCAAAGACCCTCGGCAACTTGCGCACGTAGTTGTTTTTAATGGCGTGCGTGGCATGCGGCGCAAGGTGCGACAACTTGCTGTTCGACAACATCGCAAAAGTCTCTTGCACCGTGGGCAGATAGTCCTCCGGCAGCGCACGCGAATCCGTACGCGGGTAGGTCAAGGCCTTGTGGCGCTCGTACAAACTTTGTGCAATTTGCAATGTGGTTTTAGCCGAGTAACCAAATTTACCGTTCGCTTCGCGCTGCAACGATGTGAGGTCGAACAAGGCAGGGCTTGATTTACTGGATGGCGAGGCGGACTCAGTGATGGTCGCGGTTTGGTCACGCACTGCATCGGCGATACGCTTGGCTTGCGCCTCGTCCCACACGCGCTCAGCCTTCAA
The DNA here is from genome assembly GCA_049448275.1 of Burkholderiaceae bacterium. Lineage (GTDB taxonomy): Bacteria > Pseudomonadota > Gammaproteobacteria > Burkholderiales > Burkholderiaceae_C > RS62. Next base: position 873 of record JBMTSM010000211.1, on the reverse strand, counting down.
TTCAGTGTCTTTCGCTTCCCCTTCAACTGCGGCGGGCTTTTTGAATTTTTCATCAAACCACTTACCCACATAGGTCCCGCCAGACACTTCAAAGTTGACGTGGATTTCCCAAAAGGGTCGACTCACAAACTTGCGGATAGCCTCCTCACGCTCAACCACCACCGATAGCGTGGGCGTCTGCACACGCCCCACAGTGGTCAAGAAAAAGCCGCCATCACGAGAATTAAATGCGGTCATGGCGCGCGTGCCATTGATACCGACCAACCAGTCCGCCTCTGAGCGACAGCGTGCGGCATCAGCCAGTGGCAACATTTGCGCATCTGAGCGCAAGTTGGCAAAGCCATCGCGGATGGCTTGTGGCGTCATGGATTGCAACCACAGTCGCTGCGAGGGCTTGCCCAACGGCTTCTTGTCGCTGGCGAATTGCTCAATCAAACGGAAAATCAACTCGCCCTCGCGCCCCGCATCACAGGCATTGATGAGACGATCAACGTCCTTGCGTTTCGCCAAGCGAACCACTGCATTCAAGCGTGATTTGGTCTTTTCGATCGGACGCAAGTCAAAGTGCGGTGGCAGCACTGGCAAGTTGGCAAAGCTCCATTTGCCGCGCTTGACGTCGTAGGCCTCGGGCGCGGCGATCTCAACCAAGTGACCCACCGCAGAGGTGATCACATAGGTTTCGCTTTCGAAATGATCATCATGCTTCTCGAAAGGCCCGGCCAACGACGTTAATGCCGCTGTAATATCTTTTGCCACCGATGGCTTTTCCGCAATGACTAGTGTTTTCATTTGTCTACAATCTGTTCTGTCTGCTGGCGCACAAACAACCCCCCGCGCAACGTTGCGCAGGTAGGGGAACCTTACCAAATTTTT
>JBMTSM010000210.1:0-3729 GCA_049448275.1 Burkholderiaceae bacterium | reverse complement strand
TGGCTTGCCTTGGTGCTCTTCTCGTCCCCGAACCGCAATTCCTAACTCGTCGTTGGACATAAAGGTGAACCCAGCCTGACCCGCTTGCACGGCGCTCATCGAGGCCTGAGGTGAATTAAAGGTGACCACCCGCATCTGGATGCCAGCCGCCTTCTGCACCACCTTGGCGATAGCCTGGGTCTGCACATTGTTGATCGAACCCGGTGGCAGCGTTGAAATACTGACAGTTTGCGCCCAAGCCGCAAACGAAAAAGCGCTCGCTACGCCCAGGCCGGTCGCCCGAAGAAGAAATGATCTCATGTTGATTACCTCCAGTTGAACCGCTTACGCGGGATTTGAATAAATCTAAGGATCTGCGCCAAAGACGTGATTGACGACGCGCCACCTACACTATTCCTGAATGCGCGCATCGATGTTGCATCGCGATCAGGCTCCGACTGCAACGCGAGATAGCGTCGCTTCCTTCTGCTTGCGCAGCATTTGCTGGGCAAAGCGGAATCAAAATGCATTCCCCTCCACACGCGGTGTTGACTCGCCGCAATGCCCACGGGCTCCCCGCGCGAGCAACACTTGTATAGCAATTTAATTTTTCTTCTGCGCATAGCGCTCTGCTTTTTCAAAGGCTTCAATGATCGCCGCATGCCGACGGTCAAGCCATTGCCGTGTTTCGGAGTGGGTAAAAATATAGAGATCCTCATCCTCAATAGCACTCACAACACGGTCGCCTACTTCATCTGGCGGCATGCTACCTTTCAGTAGCTCACCCATGAAATGATTCTGTGGCCTGACAGTCGCACCACCCAAACGCTCAGGTCGACTGCGCTCGGACAGGTGAATACGAGTGTCAACGGCGGCAGGCGCGAGTATCGAAACGCCCACCTGAGTGCCCTGAAGTTCGTTGTGCAGCCCTTCTGAGAGCGCGACCACCGCGTATTTAGTCATCGAGTAGGCAGCGGTGAGGAAGTTGGGGTTCACTTGGAAGCCACCGATGGAAGCCGTGTTGACGACATGTGCGGGCCGCTCGGTCGCCAACATGCGCGGAACAAGGGTCTGGATACCGTGGATAACGCCTTGGATGTTCACGCCAATCACCCAATCCCAATCCGCTGCTGTGATCTCATGAAGCGGCACACCGTGTAACGCAATGCCCGCATTGTTGCAGGCGATGGCGATCTCACCGAAGGCGCTCTCAACGGTGTTAACCGCATCTTCGACCGACTGCAGCTCAGACACATCCACTGCGACCGGTATGGATACCCCACCAGCAACTTGAATTTGACGGACGGTTTCAGCTGCATCACTCTCCCGGATGTCACCGACGCCAACGCGCACCCCTCGCCTCGCCAGCGACAAAGCGATACCGCGACCGATACCAGACCCACCACCCGTCACAAAAGCGACCATACCCGCCTCGATGATCATGAAGCACTCCTTTGGTTCTCACGGGCAACCTTGGTAGGCCGTTTGGACAGGGCGTGCCTATAATTCCTCACACGTTGCGAGGCAACACACCGGCCTGGTCGCCTTGTTCCATCCACTCCTCGCCGACACCACGCCTGCGCATGACTCAAAATGACACCACCTCTAACCGCAATAGCGAACGTAGCGGCGCTGTCGAGAGCGCTTATCGGTATATCCGTGGAAGTATCATTCGCGGCGAATTGACATCCGGCGAGATCTTGCTCGAAACCAATTTGGCCGAGAGAATCGGCGTGAGCCGCACACCGGTGAGAGAGGCGCTGTCTCGGTTGGCAAACGAAGGCCTGGTGGTGCTTGGACGCTATCGGCGCGCGCAGGTTGCTAGCTTTTCGATGGTTGATGTTGCGGAAGTCTTTCGGCTGCGGGGCAAGCTTGAAGGCCACGCTGCCCGACGCGCCTGTTCGCGCATCACCACAGCTGACATTCAGCGACTGGAGGCCATCGAAGACGAACTGGAGACAGCCTTTGCCAAGCTCGGCTGGCACCAACATCTGCCGCGCTTTGATGAGCTGAACAATGAATTCCACGCCATCATTGCTCGCGCAGCTGATAGCCCAAGGCTGGAGAGAATACTGGCCTCGTCCCTCGAGCTCCCAGCCTCGATTTTTAATTACTACACGGAATCCGTGGACGAGCGAACCGAGCGTACCCATCGGCAACACCGTGAGATCATTGCTGCACTGAAGGCGCGCAATTCCGACTGGGCTGAGGCGGCAATGAGTGCGCATCTCTTCTCTATCCTCAACGATCCTTCATCAGAAGATCTGAACTAACGATCGCTGTCTTCGGATGGTTTAAATGGGATGTCATTGCACGGCACTCTGAGTAAAGTGAACCACCTTTTCGACGAACACCTGCGCTTTCTCCACGTGCGGCAGATGCCCGCACTCTGCAATGATTTCCAGCGATGACGAGGGAATCAAATCCTTGTAGGCCGCGCCATAGGCCACAGGCAAAACTTGGTCGTCGTCGCCCCAAATGATCAAGGTCGGCACAGAAATGCGGTGTAACCATTTACGCAACTGCGGGTTATGCATGCGCTGGCTCCAGCCAAGTTTTGCAGTGGTTAATCGATTTTTCAGTGCGATCATCGCCTCCTCGTCGTTAGCTGGCTTAGGCATAGCCTTGGCGATTTGTGGGTCGTGAAACAGCTTGCGGGTCAGTTCCTCCGGGGACCACATGAACATGTCTGGCCAGCGAACACCGTCAACCGATACACCCGCAGGCGCCACCAAGGTAAGCGACATGAGTTTGGCGGAATTGCAAGTCGCAAGCTCAGCGGCGATCCAGCCTCCCAGAGATGTGCCGACCAAATGCACCCGATCTAGTTCAAGGTGGTCCATCAAATCCTGATAGAAATATGCCAAATCGCTGACGTTATCTAACCAATCGGGGGTCTCAGATGCACCAAACCCCGGATGCTCAGGGACGATCACATCGTAGCTCTTAGCCAGCGACTCCATGAATGGTAACCAGCGTCGTGCACCCGACGCGCCATGCAAAAATAGCAACGGAACACCCCGCCCCTGCCGCATGATCCGAACACGACATCCACTGACGGTTTCAAATGACTCCATATGCGCCCTGCTACTCTGGTTTGCTGACGATCGCCTAGGCTCAAACAAAGGGCGATTCAGCCTTATTCGTCCGCAGTGTATACCTTTAAGCGAAATTTGCGTGTAGGAAACAGTTAACGGAAACCCTGATATCACCCCTTTTAGTTTCCTCTTACCCGCCGAAAAGTACTTCGAACGTCGGAAATCCAGAATCGAACCGGTGAACCGCTTTGTATACGTTTAGTAGCTAGCCATCCACGATTGCGAAGCCCTATGCCCGACCATCACCGGTAAAGCCGTCCGATCACATGAGGCGCTGACATACTCCCCACTTGCCGGTTTACCAATCAATGGACGCATGACGCATCTCAACCGGTTGCGACAAGAGCTGTTGATTGACTGTTACGTAAGTTGCGTGGCTAGGCGTATAGACCGATGCACATCCCATTACCAAGAGCGTACAGGTAATGGCACTGACAACACAAAAGGGACGGCTGAGGATCATGCGCTTCTTTCGAAACAGAGACGAGCCTCTATCTTGCAACTAGACTGGTTTTTCAGGAGTCACCAGTTGCAAGTTGTATCAGTCAGAAGTCAAAAACAAAAAACGCCCTGAAAAGGGCGTTTTTGCTAGCTGTCTGGCGGAGCGAGAGGGATTCGAACCCTCGATGAGGCTCTACACCCCATACTCCCT
>JBMTSM010000209.1:0-3751 GCA_049448275.1 Burkholderiaceae bacterium | reverse complement strand
GCGCCGCGATAACTTCAACCGCGATCAGGTGTGACTCGGTGGAAATTTTCCGCAACACCGCTCGACCGAGCCAGTTTCCTGGGATCGTGATGAGACCGGCAAACACCCCTAAATAGATCGCCGGCAGGGTGTAAAGATCGGTGGCGCTGAACAAGCCGAATCGCGCGACGTTCGTTGTGAACGCGATGGTAGCTAGTGTCGCTACAAACGCCTCCTTGCGAAGACCGTACCCCAGCAAGAAGGGGGTCAAGAGCATGCCTGGTCCAATTGACGCGCCCGACAGGGCGCCATAGGCCGAGCCCACGACACCCAAGGTGGTATCGCTGGTTTGTCCTAGCCGCGTTTCAAGACGACGCAGTGGGATGGATGACAAGATGATGGTCCCCATCAAGAACCCTATGAACGCCGCAGAGTAGTCGTTATAGAAAAATGCGGCGACCGCAATGAAAGGGACTGACGTCAGCGCTACGACCGTGAAAGCGCGCCAATTGACCTTTCGAATATTCAGGAGTGAACGAGACGAATGGCTCACCAGCATCATCGCCGTCATAACGGGTACAACCGCATGCACACCAATGATGGGGGCGAAGATGGCTGACATCAGGAAGCCACCAGCGACACCTGTCGCACCATGTATTGCGGATGTGACAAACGCCCCAATCGCAATCACCACCAATAAGTCATTGGAAGCCAACCCAAACAGGGAAGCGATCATGGGTTAATGACGTTGACTGGGCTGCCGGTAATGAATGCGTGGATACCCGCCACCATCTCGCTGTAGAAAACGCGGTAGGTCTCGGTGGTGACGTAGCCGACGTGCGGTGTGCACACGGCCTTGGGGTGTTGGATTAGTTTTTCAGCGGTTACTGTGGCGGGTTCAGTCACGTAGACGTCGGTCGCGACACCGCCCAATGCGCCGCTGTTCAGGGCGGACAGAAGTGCTTCTGGGTCTACGATCTCAGCACGCGAGGTGTTCACCAAGTAGCCAGTCGGGCCAAGGTTAGCCAAGTCATCAGCGGTTACCAGTTGGCGTGTACGCTCCGACAGGCGCAAATGAATGGTCACGAAGTCAGCGCGTTTGAATAATGCCTCACGATCAACCCACTCAACACCGGCGGCCTCGCAATCTGCGGGTGTCAAATTTTGGCTCCAAGCGATCACATTCATGCCAATGGTTTTACCCAGCGCGGCCACTTGCTTGCCCAAGCGTCCTAGGCCGAGCACACCCAGCGTTTTGCCTCGGCAGTCCATTCCCATCGCGGCCTGCCATTGACCCGCTCTCAAACCATTCACATTAGGGATCAGTTGGCGGGCCTGCGCCATGATCAACAAAAAAGCAAGCTCTGCAGTGGCGTGCCCAGGGGAGTTGGTGCCACAGACCAGAATACCCAGCTCTTTCGCCGCCGCCGTGTCAATAGATGCGTTTTGTTTACCCGTCGTGATGACCATTTTGAGGTTGGGCAATTGCGCCAAAACCGATCGGGGTAGGGGGGTACGCTCCCGCATGACACCCAAGATGTCGAACGGCGCCAGCTGCGCGATCACCTTCGCCTCGTCGGCCTCGTGGGTGTTGAAGAAAGTCACATCGTGATTCGACAGAACCGACCAATCAGCGCTGCCTTGTGCCAAATCGTTGTAGTTGTCCAGAATTGCGATGCGCATACCCAGCTCCGTCAAGGTTAAAAGTGCCGATAGTTTAATGCCGCCCTTCAGTAGACACCCTTTCAAACGGCTTTCAATTGCGCTTTATGTGACCGCACAGATCGCTCAATTATTGGATGCTCTATTCGCGGCTGAGATTCCACCATGGAACTCAATTGCTTGCGTGATTGCGTGTTGAAACACAAAATGAACTTTTCACCGGAGCGATGCGATGAATGAGACCCAACCCACTTTCCCTAAAGACCCCCGGTGGACCGAGCCAGGCTCAAGCCGCGTGCCATTTTGGGCCTACACCCGCGATGATTTGTACCAGCGCGAGTTGGAGCGTTTTTTCTACACCAATCACTGGTGCTATGTGGGCCTGGAGGCGGAGATTCCCAACCCGGGCGACTTCAAGCGCACGGTTGTCGGAGAACGCTCTGTGGTGTTGGTGCGCAGCATGGATGGCGAGATCAATGTGGTTGAAAACGTGTGTGCCCATCGAGGCATGCGTTTTTGTCGGGAGCGGCAGGGTAACGCGAAGGATTTTTTCTGTCCCTATCACCAATGGAACTACAGCCTCAAAGGCGACTTACAGGGCGTGCCGTTCCGTCGGGGGGTTAAGCAAGACGGTCAAGTGAACGGTGGTATGCCCAAGGACTTCAAGCCTGAGGATCACGGCTTGAATAAGCTCAAGGTGGCCGTACGTGGTGGCGTTGTATTCGCCTCTTTCGACCACGGTGTCGAATCGCTTGAGGATTTTCTGGGTCCGGCCATACTGCCGTATTTCGACCGGGTCTTTAACGGTCGAAAGCTCACGATATTGGGTTACCGCAAGCAGCGTATCCCGGGCAATTGGAAGCTGATGCAAGAGAACATCAAAGACCCTTATCACCCGGGTCTGTTGCACACCTGGTTCTCAACCTTCGGGTTGTGGCGCGCAGATAACAAATCGCAGCTTCGCATGGACGCACATCACCGACATGCCGCGATGATCTCAATCAGAGGCAAGGGCGGCAAGGCCGATGAGGTGGTGGCCGGGGTAGACAGTTTCAAAGAAACCATGACTCTTAACGACCCACGCCTGTTGGATATCGTGCCCGAAGCATGGTGGGGCGAGCCCACCGTTGTGATGACGACTATATTCCCCAGCATCATCATTCAGCAACAGGTCAACAGCGTCTCCATGCGTCATATTCAGCCCCGAGGGAACGGGACTTTCGACTTTGTATGGACGCACTTTGGATTCGAAGATGACTCGCCTGAGATGACAGAGCGGCGACTGATTCAGGCCAATTTGTTCGGGCCAGCTGGCTTCGTGTCGGCGGATGACGGCGAGGTTATTGAGTGGTCACAAGAGGGCTTTGCTCAAAAGCCGTCGCACCGCACAGTCGTTGAGATGGGGGGCACGGATGTGGGCGATGCGGAGCACATGGTGACTGAAGCACTGATCCGCGGTATGTATGGTTATTGGCGTCGGGTGATGGGGGAGTAAAGCCATGAAAAACTTCGAAGACTACATGGCGCTTCTAACCCTCTACAGCGACTACGCGTTGGTCTGCGACTCCGCAGATTGGGATCAATGGCCCTCATTTTTCACCGAGGATGGGCACTATCGTCTGCAACCCCGAGAGAACTACGAGCGGGGGATGCCGCTGTGCTTGCTGGCACTGGAGAGTCGCGCGATGATCGAAGACCGTGTCTACGGTGTCAAGGAGACCATGTATCACGACCCCTACTATCAGCGGCACATTGTGGGGACGCCTCGGGTGATCAAGGAGGCAGTGATTGACGGCGTTGCGCATATTTATGCCGAGGCTAACTATGTGGTCATCCGCACCAAATATGATGGTGATTCCACCGTTTACAACTGCGGCATTTACCGCGACGACATTGTTAAGACGGCTGATGGCTTTAAGTTTGCCCTGCGTCATGCGATTTACGACAGCGAGATGGTGCCGAATTCAGTGATCTATCCCATCTGATGCCCGCAGCCGCATGAGGCGTGCCCAGGGAATGATATTATTTAAGCGATACGGTGTGAGTTGTGAATGTGTGAATTAAAATTTAAACCATAAAGGAGATGACATGAAGTACCGTTTATTGGGCG